>JBBQMV010000224.1:0-4766 GCA_038329315.1 Bdellovibrionia bacterium
ACGAAACCCGTCTTCGCGCTTATCTCGACTGGCTCTTCGCGGAAGTGCCCGGCCTCGCCGGCCTCCGTCCGAAAGAATCTTTCTCGGCAGATATACCGTTCACGCGGATGCTCGTGAAAATCAAAAAAGAAATCATCTCGATGGGGCGCCCCGAAGTGATGCCTTCGGAAAAAACCGGAAAAAATCTCGCGCCGAAGGAACTCAAGCGCTGGTTCGACGAGAAAAAGGATTTCGTGATCGTCGATACGCGGAACGACTACGAAATTTCCCAGGGCGCCTTCGATGGTGCCGTACACTACGACATCGAGACATTTCGGCAGTTTCCGGAAAAACTCGCCCAGGAAGCGAGCGCGCTTCGCGAAAAAACCGTGGTCATGTACTGCACCGGCGGAATTCGCTGTGAAAAAGCCACCGCGCTCGCGATGGATCTCGGAATTAAAGATGTCTACCAACTTGAAGGTGGAATTCTGAAGTACTTCGAAGAAGTCGGCGGAAGCCATTATTCGGGCGAATGCTTCGTTTTCGATCACCGCGCCGCGGTCGATCCCGGACTCGAGGCCCTACCAGAACGGAGGTTCCGCGAGAAAGTTGCGGGACTGAAGCTCGCGTTCGCACCCGAAACCGCCGAAGGCATGCGGATGATGCTGGCCCTTCAAAGCAAAAATCTTGCTTTCGAAACGAAGGAGGGCGACGGCGCGCCGGTCCTTTATCACGGGGATCTCGTCATCCGCTCCGCGAATGACATTTTCAAGTACCTCGACGAAACCTTTCCGGAAACGCGTTCGTTGATTCCTTCTTCCGCAGAACGCCATGAACGGATGCGTCTCTGGCGGGAATGGGCGGATGGCGCTTTCGCGGCAGACGCTCGCCAGTGGATCGAAGAACGTACGACGCTTTCACCGGAGGAAAGTCATGCGCTTGAGGTGAGACTCGAAAAGCACCTTTATCGACTGAAGACTCCACTTCAGCGGAGCCGCCGCTTCCTCGTCATCGACGACCTCACCGCGGCAGATCTCGCTGTTTACTCGGTTCTTCGCCCGCTGACGGACGCAGAGTTCCCGCGCGACTATCCCGAGCGGTGTACTCTCGTCTGGGACTGGATGGCAGAGGTCGCAAACGCGGTCCAAGCCGGCCTTGCGCCCTCTCCGAAAATTCTTCGCCGGCCCGGCGACGCCGTCTGGCCGAATTAGAGCGTAGTTTCAGAAATCGTGTCCGGGTACTTCGACCCGCAGCTCGTGCCCTTCGGCTCGGCGTCGCGCATGACCCATTCTTCCGTTTGCTGATCGGAGGGACAGAAGAGCTGGGCTTCGCGGCCGGTATAGCGATCAATCTTTACTTGTTTTAAATGGTCGCTCACTGGGAACGGCGTCGGCGCGGTGTCTTCGAGTGCGCGCTTCATGAAGTTCGCCCAAATCGGAAGTGCGCCACTCGCGCCGGTGAGCTGAATCGGATGCTTCTTTTTCTTCTTCTTGCCGTTTTTGTCGGCGGCTTGCTCGATCTGCTTTTCGGTCAACGATTGATTCTGATCGGCGCCGACCCAAACGACGGTCGTCAGATCGGGCGTGAAACCCGCAAACCAAGCGTCGCGGTAACTCGACGTCGTTCCGGTTTTCCCCGCTGCCGGACGATTGAATCCGTATGCTGAAGCGGCGACCGCAGTTCCGTCGGTGAAGACTCCCTTCATCGTTTCGATCAGGAGGTCGATGGGGCCGGGAGGGAAAACCTGTTTCGCATTAAAGACGAAGCGGGCGAAAATCGTCCCGTCGTCTTGGGTGATCGCGCGAATCGCGGTGAGTTCGTCCTGAATGCCGTGGTTCGCGATCGTCGAGTACGCCGTCACGAGTTCGACCGGAGAAAGTTCGGAGACGCCGAGCGCGAGCGACGGAACGTCGGGAAGGTCGGACTGGATACCGAGGGCGCGCGCGGTTTCGATCACTGCGGGAATGCCTACTTGGACGCCGAGCTTCGCGGCTACGGTGTTCAGTGATTTCACGAGCGCGAGTCGCATCGGGATCCAGCCGAGAAATTCTTTTTCGTAGTTATGGGGTGCCCATTTCTGGCGGCCTTTATCGTAGGTAAGCGACCATGGCGCGTCTTCGACGGGATATCCGGTCGAGTAGGCGAGACCCGCGGGATCCGTACCTTGGAGAAAGGCCGTGAGGTAAACCATCGGCTTAAACGTCGAGCCCACCTGGCGCTTCATGTTTAAGATCCGGTTAAAAGTGCTCTCCGTGTAACTTCTTCCGCCAATCAGCGCGCGCATAAATCCGGTCGAGTGTTCGACGACCGCCATCGCGCCTTCGATCCGTTCTTCCGGGTTCGCGGCCGAGTCGATATTTAATTTCTTTTCGAGCGCGGCCACACCTTGAGTGACGGAGTCTTGGGCGATCTCCGCCAAGTCGGGATCGAGTGTGGTGTAAACGCGAAAGCCCGCGGCCGCGATGTCCGTTTCGGATACGCGATCCTTCAGTTGGCGAATCATTTCGGCCTTCACGAAGTCCGTGAAGTACGGCGCCTTGTTCGCGACTGATGATGGCGGGCGGAATCGGAGCGGAAGATTCGCAGCTTCCTTCGCTTCGTCTTCGGCGATAAAACCGGCTTCGACCATTTTTTTCAAAACGAGTTTTTGACGATCGACGGCGCGTTCGCGGTAGCGATATGGAGAATAATATCCCGGACCGCGGATGAGGCCCGCCATCAGCGCGACTTCTCCTAAGTGAAGTTCGGAGAGGTCCTTTCCGTAGAAGAGGCGCGCGCCTTCTGCGACGCCATGGACTTCGTACGAACCGACTTGGCCGAGGTAAACTTCGTTCAAGTAGCGTTCGAGGATCTGCTCCTTCGAAGTTTTCATTTCGAGGAGGAGTGAGAGGAAGAGCTCGTTAAATTTCAGAGCGATGTTCCGGGTCCGGCGCGCCATCAGATTTTTTACGAGCTGGGCGGTGATCGTCGAACCGCCTTGCTGAAGTTTCGCATTCTTCAGGTTCACCCAGATCGCGCGCGCGATGCCGCGTGGATCGAGACCCGGATGCTCCATGAATCGCGGATCTTCGATCGAGATGATCGCTTGCCAAATCGGCGCGGGAATATCTTCGAACTTCAGAATCCGGCGGATCTCATGTTTTCCTTCGGGATCGGAACGGGTGAGGGTCGCGATCCGTTCAGGCTCGAGGTAGACATTCGGAATGTCCTCAAACGCATTTCCTTTTTCGGCCTGAATTTTTGCCAGTGTTGGCTTCTTCCCGCCGTCGAAAATGAAATGGATATTTTTCCCCGCGAGTTCCCGAGTCGGATCGCCCGCCGGAAGAAGGGCGTCGAACGGATAGTCGAGCGGATGTAGCGTAATTTGAAGGGCATCGCCTTCGAGTGCAGTCGGTGTGTAACCGAGCGCCTTGAGCCGTTTCAGGAGCTTCGCTTTTCCCGTCGACGGATCGATGCGTTGGACGTCGGAGAAAAGGCGCGTCGGCACGAATTCATTTTCATGGGCAAACGCGGCTTCGAGCTGGCGGTATCCGGCTTGGAGCGTAACTGCGAACGCGATGATGAAAATCAGCACTAAGACACCGCACGCGATGACGAGTTTGCGGTGCCGCTTTACCCAGCCGGTAATGCGGTGAAAAAAGGACCCTGACTTGGTGCGTTTAAAATCCATCGCGAAACGGGTTTCCGTGCGTTATCCGTCGGTCTTAAGGTTGACGGTTCCGTACCGACTCTATACAAACCATCAATACCCAGATTTAAAGGAAATCCGATGAAAATCTCGCTAAAAGTTTTCGGCCTGCTCTCGACTTTCGCCACGGTGACTCTGGTTACGGCGACTACGGCGAATGCGATGGACCTCGATTGGTCCGGTCAGTTCCGCTCGGAAGCGGTGATGATCAACAACTATGCACCGGAAGTTTATCACGGCGAGACGGCGGCTAAAGGTGGCTACGAAGTTCAGCCCGCCGGTACGAAAGACGCGCGGTTCGAAACGCTTTTCCTGCGCCTTCGCCCGAAGCTGATCGTAAACGATAACGTCGTGATTAAATCCGAATGGTGGCTTGGAAATCCCGTCACCGGTTTCTACGGTGCGGACTATCCGGGCACGACGCGTTCGGATCAGCGTTACTACGACTCCACCTACAGCGGTGGTTCGGTCATCACGGCCCAACGTTTCTGGGCAGAATTCCTCACCGATCTCGGAACGTTTCAAGTCGGTCGCGCTCCTCAGCACTGGGGCCTCGGACTCGTTCACAACTCGGGCGATGGACTCTTCGATCGTTATCAGTCGACGGGCGACACGTTTAAGATGATCGCGAAATTCGGTAACTTTTCGCTGATCCCTGCTTCGACGAAATACGACATGGGGAGTGCGGTCGGCGGGACCTGCGTAGCCGGCACGGGCACGACCTGTGATCACCTGGCGGGCGGTGCGGGGTTATCGGAATACTCGGTCGGCCTTCGTTATGAAAACCCGGACGAAGATTTCGAAGGCGGCGTGCAGATGGTCCGCCGGATCGCCGGTTATCGTGCCGAATCGAAATGGATCAACAACGAGGGCGGCGGGATTAATCTCACCATCTGGGACATCTATGCGAAGAAGCGGATGGGCAAACTCGATTTCAATCTCGAAGCTCCGATCTTTAACGGAGAAATTTCGGGTCGCCAGTATAAGAGCTACGCGCTCGCGCTCGAACTAAAATATCGCGCCAGCGATGCGTGGTCCTTTCAAGCCAAGGCCGGTAAAGTTCCGGGCCAACCGAACTCACCGGGGGCCCTTAAAGCCG
>JBBQMV010000225.1:0-4737 GCA_038329315.1 Bdellovibrionia bacterium
CTTTTAACGTCGCGAGAATGCCGCCGTTTAGGCTGACCGTAGAACCCAGCGCGATCGCGAGTTCGGTACCGACGTAGGGATAGACCCGGGACGGCGAATCGGATTCGGTCGTCGTACCCGAGATCGTCGTCGAGCTGTGGATCTTTTGAGCTTCCGCGCCACCCCGAAGCGTCCAGTCGAGCATCGAGCCGAGCGAATACGTCGAGCGGAGACCGACGCGAATTTTTTCGGTTTTCTCTTCGATGTGTTCCACCGGAGCGAAAAAATCTTCGGAGCTTTTCCCTTGGGTGTATTCGCCCTCGACGGAAAGAATCTTATAGCCGGCGACCACCCGAACTCCGTAGGTGAACTCGAGTTTCGTGCGGGTCGGATTCTCCTTCTTCTGCATTTCGTAACCGATGATTGGCGACACCGTGTAGGTGATGTCTTTTGGATTTATCGACGCCGCTCGAGCGGCGGGCGAAGCGAGGATGCAGAGAGCGAGGAAGCTAGCCGGGGCGCTTCGAAGTTTCATCCTTTAAGGATGACGGTGGGAGTCGTAATCGACAACGAGCACTCTTTGCCTACTTCAGAGCTTTGACGAGGCCTTCACAGCCAAGCGTAGAGGAGGCGAGACACGCTCGGCGGAAGTGTTCCTTGGCATCTCCGTTTTGGGCACCGTCCGGCGATTCGTTCGCTTTCTGGATCGCGACGTATGCGCAGGCATCCGCGTCTCCGTTCGTGCAATTCGCGGGATAGTCCATGGTTTCGGGCTTGGCCTTCTTCACGATGATTTCGCCGTTCGCGTCCGCCGTAGCGCAAGCACGCTTCAAGCCGATTTCGCACGCCTTTGCCCGGAAGCCTGCGCGTTCGGTCTCGCCAAGAGAATCGGATTCGGAGGCGAGGTAGCAGCTCCACGGCTCGCCTTTTCCGCAGGCGTCGCTCCAGAGCGGAAGTGCGCGGTCGCGTTTTCCCTCTTCCGCGAAGTTTAATCCGCGGAAATAGCACGCGACGAGAATTCCTTCTCCGCAGTAGCGCTCGAGTTCGGGATTCATCTGGGTGATCGGCTTTAGGCCGTTCTCTTCGATGAAACTTTCCCAGCAACTCATTTTGTGTCCGGCTTTGCAGTTCTCTTTCCAGCGGTAAAGCGCGAGCGTCCGGCCGCCCTTGCGGAGGAACTGAAGAACGGTCGAGTCGTAGCACGCTTCGCGTGAGTTATTCTTCCGGCAATCAAGGTCGAGCGTCCGATCGAGATCTTTCTTCTTCGACTTTTCTTCAAGGAGTGGAGCCCAGCGACAAGCGCGGTGGGAACGGCGTTCGCAATCCGCATTAAAATTATCGAGCGCGGCATCCATCTTACCGTCGAGCGCGAGGCTAATTCCGTATTCCGAACACGCGCCGAGTACGCCACCGTCGCAGGCGCGCTTCAAGAGTGGGAGGGAGTCGGAGACCCGATTCGCCAAACGGTGGGCTTTTCCGGCGAAGTAACAGCCGACGAGATTTCCGAGCGAGCATCCGCGCGTCCAGAGACGCATCGCCTTCGCGGTGTCGCCAGCTTGGACCGCCGCCTCGCCAGCTCCCGGACATGCGACGCCGTCGAGGGCGGACTTCGATTCGCAGGCACCGGTCAGAACTTGGTCGGCCTCGCGAATCTTTCCCTCGGCGAGAAGGATGTCGCCTTCGGTCGCACAGGAAGAGTTACGGCCAGCGAGACATCCACGAGCGGCCGCGACTTTCGCGAGCTCGCCTTTCCCGTTTTCAAGTAGCACGCGTGCTTCCTTCTCGCAGAACTCGGGCAAGTTCTGATCGCAGAGCGCGTGGAGCGCCTTTTCGATTCGCGTTTCGTCGCGATTCGCGTCCGCGGCTTGGGAAGCAAAGCGAACGGGGTCGAGTGAGACTGACGAACAACCACTCAGGACGAGAAGGGCCGCTAAAATTCGTTTCATAGTTTCAGTTTGCCTGGAAATCGAGACTTTTCCACCTCATGTGTCGGAATCGACTCAGGGTTCTTTGATGACTTCACGCGTGTAAGTGCCTGAAATCAGGTGTCATCCCGTTGGCACCCTTCACGCAATACCTATCATCATACGGCGACGATGGATCAAGGGCATGAGGCTCCGGATCGCACGACATCGAAGCCGTAGGTCAGCGCAGCTCACGCTTCGCCGACCACGACCACAACGAGCTAAACCGGAGGACCTATGGACCAGGGGCAATTGGACGCAAATCTTAAGGGCATTCGCCAACTCCTCTCACACCTTCACGGCGAAGTGACCGCTCTTGAGAGCAGCTACACCCAAGTGCTTCAGGTCCTCCGGCAGCTCGAGGGCGACGCGATTCACGACGATCTGTCGGGACTCTTCCGGCGCAAACCCTTCTTCGCGAAGTGGAACGAAGTTTTAAGTGAGTGCAGCAAGCTGAATGAAAACTGCGGAATGCTTTTGATCGATATCGATCACTTCAAAATCATCAACGATACGCACGGTCACCAGACCGGTGATGAAGTGATCCAACGCGTAGCCGCCCTCGTGAAGCAATACGAATCCCCTCGTATCTTCACGGGCCGCTACGGCGGTGAAGAATTCGCTGTCGCCGTAAAAGGAACCGACGCAGAAATTCTCGGCTTGGCCGAGATGCTCCGGCGCGGGGTCGAACGGCTCTACGGTGCGGTCCCCGGGACGGACGGAAAGGTGCAATGGAAATGCACTGTAAGCATCGGGATGTCTTCGGCGGCCAAGGATGGCTACGACAGCGAACGTTTAATTAAATCCGCAGACGACGCTCTTTACGATGCGAAACGGCGCGGAAGAAACCAGGTGCGGTCAGCTGCTTAATCGCGCGGCACCTGGTTCCACTTTCCTAATCAGAAGCTCCGCAAGGGGTTTCTAGAGCGGTCCAAGGAGGTCCGCTCGGCCTCGCCCGAAACCTAAGTTGATGTAGTCACTCCTCTCTCAAACACCGACACACCAACACACACCTCATTGACGAGGGTCTAGGGGAGAAAAATGAAAAGGCCGGCTCCTTCGGGGGGCCGGCCTTTTCGCATTTTTTAGAAAGATTATTCGGCCGCTTTTGGAGTCGGGGAAGGCGTCGACTTCTGCACGCAGAATTTCACCGGGTCCGGAACGGCCGCCTTCACCTTCAGCGGCGAAGTGCTCGTGCAACCCATGCTCAACCGGCGGCCATCGGCGTCGGAAGCGAAGTAGCCGAGTTCCGTCATTCCGAAGTTTTGGTCGTAAATGCCTAAAGTATAATCCACCGTCGAAACGCGAGAAAGGCGGCCGTCGGACTGGACGGCGTTTTGGGCGACATCGAGCCAGAGGAGCGAAGTGCCGACGAGCGAACGAAGCGTGAGGTTCGTGAGGTAGTTCGTCGCGCTGTCGGTGTAGGTCGTCTTTCCATAAATTCCCGCTGCTTCACCATCGACGTAAACACACGCGATCGGATCGAGAGTCATCGTGGTCGTCACGGTCGCGGCGTCGAACTTCGGCGAGAAACTCTTCGGTTCTCCGTTCGCTTCGTTCAGCTGGATCGGGCAGGACATTCCGGTTACGCGACCGACTTTTATCATCGCGGTATCCCCGAGCGTTCCGCCCGGACGGGTCAGACGCATTTGAATGCCAGTACAAGCGGAGTCGGTGCACTGGGCATCGCTCACGGTAAGCGCGGATGTATTTCGCACGGCTCTTAGATTTCCGGCGGTGTTCGTCTTTTCGAACGCGACATATTCCGGGAAATCGATCGCCGCAATATCGGTTTGGCGGCTCGTCGGCCTGCCGCTGTCGTCACGAGCCAGTTCGAATAAGACACTCGATCCAGAAACCGTGAGATTCGCGAAACGAATCGTGTCGGAGAGCTGGGCTTTTTGGGCCTGCACGGTTTTGGCGGGTTTCAGACAGCCCGAGGTGAGCGCGAGAATCGAAATGCCGATGGCGTAAGCGGGTTTCATAGCGAAAGCTCCAAATTAGCAAGATGGTTACATATAATGCGCCGCATGATAAATTACAAGCCTAGAAATCGATTTCGGAGCCCCTACGGTGGCGAATAATCCCATGAGTATCAAGGCTTTGCGGATCGAGAGAGGGGTATGCGACCCTGGACGTACGCATGGCTAACTCGAACGGATCCTCGAATCAGAGCATTTATGTCGTCGCTGTCCTGGTCATCCTCGGTCTGATTGCCGGGGTCGTTTTTTATAAACGGACTCCGGATATCTCCCTCGTTTCCGAAATGAAACATTTGGAGGTCGCCCGTCCGCTGGTTGCTTCGTCGGTCACCCACCTCGAATCGAATCTGCCGCGCGTGAAAGTCACCGCGCAGTCGGTCGTCGTGACCGCGCTCGTGGATCTCCCGAAAAAAGTCGAAGGGTTCGTAAAATCGAATCCGGAGCTCGAGAAAAAGTATGCGGAGTACCGTTCCCAATTTCACTGCAGTGGAAACTCGGCTTCGGTTTGCGCGTACCTCGCGCTTGATCTCGCGCTGAAGCGGACGGAGCTGGCGATTCAAGTAGGCGACTTAAAGCGTGAGTTTTGGAATGGCGTCGCTCGCTCGTACGCGGACTCCCGTTCGATGCTTCTCGATCTCGCGGACCAAACGACCGACTCCGATCCCGACGTACGGATCGCGATCCAGAAGAAGCTGAGCGCGCTCGAATACATATCGCAAACGAAGAAATCCGAAACGACCGAACTCAATCCGGAGACTCTCGAATCGACCGATGATCAACTTCGGGTCGGGGTCGATCCGGCGACCCAGAAT
>JBBQMV010000226.1:0-4735 GCA_038329315.1 Bdellovibrionia bacterium
CTCACCATTTTCTGTTGGCCATGGAGGCGAACCCGCTTCAATCCGCGAAGTTTATAATTTCCGTTCGGATAGCGCTCGAGCACTTCCATCATGACGGGATCGCCGGCTTTCATTTCCATCGACTTACGAAGATCAACGTCGTTCCAAGCAACCGGTGGAACTTCGATTTCCTTCTTAAACTCGCCTTCGGTGGCCGAGGCTGGCGTACGCGCCGGCGCGGACTGGGCACTTGCGACTTTGTCGTCCTTACCCGAAGTGGCGTTCGGATCTTCCGGAAGGCCATTCGCACGGCGACGATTTCGCTCCTGGGCGGCTTCCATTTCGGATTCACGTTCGTCTGGAGTCATCGTCCTCTTCAATTCGGCAGCGATGTCTTTCAGAATTTCTTCGTCCGTGATGACCGAAACGAGGTCGCCGTCCGAATGAATATTATTTTTCGTCAGGAAGTAGTTCGTTTGGCCATCGGAATTCCAAAGGGAACCGTCGCCTTTTCCTTCATCGACAAAATCGCTGCGCGTAGCGCGGTTTCCGTTTTTGTACTTCTTCTGGAGAACCGGCCGTTGGGCTAGCTGTGGCATCTGGCCATCTTCATCTGCCGAAGGCCGGCGCATCGCATTCCGATCGTCTTCGCCCGTGTTTAACCAAGTGCCTTGGCCGCCCATGCGACCAGCACTATTTGAAGGCTGACGCTCATTATGTCCGACGGCATCTTCCGAGTCCGGGCCCCTAAAGCGCCCTTCATCCAGCATTCCACCTTCAGAGAACCGGCCGCCGGTGGTGGGTTCTTGGTCGTATTTATATTCGTCGTTTAGATCTGGGCGAAGTCCGCCCATCAGCTGAGCACAACCGCTCAATCCGCTGAGAGCGATCAGAAGGACCGCGGCACCGATGGCGACCCATACCGAGCGCGTTCCGTTGAAAAATCCGGAATTCATTTCCGAGTCTAGATCTAAATTCACAACTTCACCTCGACGATCCCGCCGACAATCAGTTTACCGACGAGTTCTTTCTTGGATTTCTGCGTGAGGACCCGAACGTTCTCACCGAGGTAACCGGGTTCCTGGACTTGGCCCATCGTCGAGAGTTGGATATCTCCGGACACGATCTTCAACTCGACCGGATCGCCTCGGCGAATATCCGGAATCCGTTCGACTCCGCTCGAGAGTGGATATTGGCCTTCCAAAATCGTTTGGCGAGCTTGAAGCCCGTCGATCTTCTCTTTCACCCCAAGCATGACTCCGCGGTATTGGTACGCGAGGCCCTGGGCGACGTTGATCGGTTGGATTTGAAAATCACCCCGGGAAAGCTTGTCCCCGGGGTGAACGCGCTTCGACGCCACGAAAGTTGGGACCATCGCGGAGAAACGGACTTGGCCGAGGGCATTCGACCCATCGGAATAGTTGACGGAGTAATCGGCGGTGCCGGTTCCGGATTCGGAAAGAATACGAACCTGATTTACAGTGAGTGCTTCACGTCCGCTTGGAAACGTCGAACCCGGAAGAAATTCGATTGAAGCGCCGGTAAACCGCTTTACGAGTTCATTACGGAGAAGTCGGTCGATTTTTCCCTCATCCTTTTCGGCGGCGCTACCGAAAGTAGAAAGGGCGAGACCGATTCCGAAACCGATGATGAATTTAAATAGAAGTTTCAAGCATCGCTCCCTTACTTAAGATTAACCGTGGCACTCAGCATCTGATCGGCGATGCCCATGACCTTCGTACCCATTTCGTAAGCACGCTGGGTTTGAATCATTTCGACCATCGAGTTCGCTACGTTCACATTCGATCCTTCGAGGGCACCCTGTCCGATCTGGCCCATACCGTCTTCGCCGGGAATGGTCTGAATCGGTGCACCGCTGGCGACCGTCGGCCGGTAAAGACCGTCCCCCATTGCCATCAATCCTTGGTCGTTGATGAATCCCGCGAGTTGGATTTGTCCGACCGTATTTTCCTGCGCATCCGGGCTCTGGGCGGTAATTTCGCCGTTTGGCTTGATATTAATCGCGATCGCGTTCGCGGGAAGAACGACGTTCGGAACGAGCTGGCATCCGTTAGAAAGAACCATACGTCCCTGAGCATCGCGGTGAAAGGCGCCTACACGGGTGTATGCTATTTCACCATTCGGTCGCGAAACCGGGATAAAACCACGGCCTTCCACCATAATGTCGAGTGGATTACCGGTATGTTTCACCGGACCTTGTTCGAAAATTTTAGTTTGGGCACCGACTTTTACGCCGAGGCCGGTTTGAATTCCAACTGGGGTTATCGAAGAAGCGCCGACTTGAGCGCCGGGCTCTTTTTCGGTCTTGTACATGAGTTCGCTGAACTCGGTTTGGCCCCGTTTGTAACCATCCGTATTTACGTTCGCGAGATCGTTGGAGATCCGTTCTATATTCGCGCTCTGGGCTTCAAGCGCGGTCGCGGCAGTATGTAAGGTTTGAATCATTTAGCCATTACCTCGTTAAAGTTTCCCGATGTCGTTCGCTTCGCGGCCCATCATGTCCCCGAAGGTCTTCATCACTTTTAAATCGTGTTCGAACAGTCGATTCGCCTTAATCAGGTTCGTCATCTCTTCGACTGGGTTGACGTTCGAACCCTCAAGCATACCTTGGTGAATCAGTGTGTGGACCGGATCGGTCGCCGCGTTTTTCTCCGGAAGGGTGTTCGTGAAATATTGGAGACCCGTCTTCTGAAGAAGTTTCGGGTCTTGAAATTCGACGACGCTGACTTGGCCAAGAAGATCTTGACCGGAGTAAACTTCGCCTTTTTCGTTAATATTGATATTTCCGCGGTCCTTCAAATTGATGAAACGCGACGCAATGGTCGGATCGGAAAGGGACCCCGGAATCGGCGCACCGTTCGCTAACTCGCCACCAGCCGCCGCACCCTGGGCGCTCAGCGCCGTCGGTTCGACTCCAGCGAGTCCGCCCGCACGCGAAAGAAGGACCGGATACCCTTCGTTCGTGACGAGTTTACCGTCTGGCGCGACTTTAAAGCTTCCGTGGCGTGTATATTTCGGACCACTCGGAGTCGATACTTCGATCAGCCCCGGACCTTCGATCGCCACGTCGAGTGGGGCCTTGGTTACCTTCATCGGACCCTGACGAAAGCTCGTGTAATTTCCGTGCACGATGACGTGGGATTGGTCTCTATCATAAAGTGGATTTAGATCTTTATCCGTCACCGGGCCGATGTGGATCGACGGGCGATCGTGTTCGCGCTCCACGGAAGAAAGGTATTCCTTGAACGCGGGGACGTCCTTCTTGAAACCATTGGTATCGACGTTCGCTAAATTATTAGCGACGGTGTCGACAGCTTGGGCCTGCGCAGCAGCGCCCGATACAGAAGTCCACATCCCTGTGGCCATTTATTCCCCCGAAACCCGGCCATCCTGGCAGAAGTTTCAGTGGGTAATAAAGCAACGGCTATGCCGAGAGAAAATTCTGAATCATTTCGCGGAATCGATTAATTTTCCCTAAGATCACCCGGCAAATAGGTTCGGGTTACTCGGCAGATCGTGTCCGAAAGCGGTAATTTCTACCGGGACAGAAACTTGACGATCAGTGGTCGAAATCAGTGGTCGAGAATCGACTGGATCACTTTCGATTGCTCGTCGCGCTTCATCGGCTTGATATGGGCCATCTCGGCGGTGCGGTCGAGAACCTTCGCCAAGCGAAGCCCTCCGCGGATGATCTGCGCGCGAATCGTCGGCAACCATTTCGTGACGTAAGCTTCATCCATCGTCGGTACCGTTTTTTCGTCGAAGTCCGGGTTCGAAATTTTTCCGGTCACCGGATCGAGGTACTTGCAGTACGGACGGTGCCCCGGAGTTTTTTCAACTGCCGGTGGGTAGGCCGATTCGCCAAGTTTTCCGGTATCGGTCATCCACGTCGCGAAGTCGGCGTCTTTTATCGGCCCCGCGTGTTCGATCTCCGCACGAATATCGGCCGCCATTGGATCGGCCAGTACCATGTCCGCGTATTCGAAATATCCGAACCACTGGTTCAGGCCTTTAGAGGGATGCGCTTTAATATAATTTCGACGCTCAAACTCGATGAGCGTTTCGTCGAAAAAATGATGAATATTATCCGTTTTCGCGAGGCCATTCGCCGGATCAGTATACTTCACCGTGCAGAAATTCCCACCGATCGAGCCCGGAGACGAAACATGCAGAGGTTGATGCGTGTCGCCGACAATATGGATCAAATAGCGCATATAAATGAGTTTCTCTTCGCGGGAGGTTCTCCTTTCCGAAAGTTTTTTCATCGCGAGGATCAGCATCGAATTCATATCGTGCGCTGGGTGTGAGATGTCACCGTAAGCGCCACCGGTGGGTATAATTGCAAAATGGTCGTCGGCAAATTTCGCGAATCGAGCGTCGGAACGGACTTCGTCAGGAAAATTTGCAGAGACCGAGAGGGGCTCCACCCCCATCACCTTGAAGACAAGGGCTCGAGCACGCGGAGTGAGTGCGCGTTCGGCGATTTCCGCCGTGGTTGCGTGACCGATCGGTCCCCAAGCTCGGGCATTGCCGACAAAACCAGTCACCAAAGCCAAAATCATCCCGAAAAAAGAGACTACTTTCATCCTTCACCCACCTGTCTCTATTGTGTCGGGGCAGGGTATTTTCGGCCAATGAAAAGCCGAATTCCAAGATTGAGCCGCACCGCCGCCCTATGAGATATCATTCCCACGGAGACTACGGATGATTCGACTCGAAGCGCGTCCTTACCGCG
>JBBQMV010000227.1:0-4724 GCA_038329315.1 Bdellovibrionia bacterium
CGGTCACTGCGGCGTCGGCGTCGCGGGACGCGCGCGTGTCGGTGTCGATGCCGGCAGAGGTCGAATCGCGGTCGCGTTGGAGTGTTGGGACCTGGGCTTGGAGCGTCGTGATGCGCGCCTTGTTCTGATCGATTTTCGCGCGGTTCTGCGTGATTTGGGTTTGGGCGGAGTTCAGCTGTGTTTGGGCGGAAGAAACGCGTTGGTTGGCGCTGTTGACGTTCGCTTGAAGAGTCGCGGCACGATTGCGAACGTCCGCGGTCGCTGCTTTAGCTTGATTCAGAGTCGCGAGAAGGCGCGCCACTTCGGCGCGAAGCGAATCGGACTGGGAGCGAAGGCTCGCCACTTCCGAGGTCAGGTTTGAGATTTGGGAATCGAGAGTCGAGGCGGTCGTGGTGTCGCGGCTGATTTGGTTCGTGAGATCGGTAATGCGATTTTGGGTCACCGGAATCTGGGAGCGAACAGAGTTCAGTTCGTTTTGGCCGGCCGAAACGGCGGCGGCGGAATCCGTTTTGCGTTTCGCGGCTGCCGCGAAAGCGAGGCGTGCGGCTTGGGCAGCGGTTTCCGCGGTGTCGAGCGCGGCTTGGAGCGTAGCGATTTCGTCGGCGGGTTTGCTTGCGGCTTTCGCGGCGGCCAGTGACTGCTGAGCGGAGCGAAGTGCGGCACCCGTCGTTACGATTTCGCCTTGGGCCTTCGCCTGGTCGGCGGTCGCGTCGTTCAGTGCGGCTTGGGCCTTCGAGATTTCTCCGCCGAGTGCGGATTCGCGAGACTTCAGCTGCGAAAGTTTCGGTTCGAGTCCGGCCTTTTCGGAGGATGCCGACGAAATGCGGGAGCGCGCGGCAGCGACGTTCGTCTTCGCGGTGTCGAGCTCGTTTTGTTTTGCGCGAAGCTGATTGTCGATTGGCGCGAGTTGGCCGTTTTTCGCGTCGTACGCGGACTGTTCGCTGGAGACGGAGCGGTTCGCAGCGTCGAGTTCACCTTGGATTTGGGAGAGAGCGGCCTGGGCGTTCCGTTGGTCGGTGGTGGCCTGATTAAGCTGGCTCTGAATCTGAGAGAGGGAGGACTGGAGGCGGGTCGCTTCGTTTTCGAGGTCTTGATCCGATTTTTGGAGATTCGTGAGTTCGGTTTGGGTGGCGGAGAGTTTCGTGTTGAGGTCGTTTAGTTTCGTTTGGCGGACTTGGAGTGCGTCTCGAGCGCGTTGGGCGAGGCCGCTGAGTGCGGTTAGCTTTCGGTCCTCATCGGCTGCGGTGTAAGCCGCGGCGTCCGAGAGGCGCTGGTACTTCGCGACGTCGTAATCATCCGGGCTTGTCGGCGGCGTCACTGCGAAAGCAGAGACCGGCATTTGGCCGGTGATTAGAGAGAGGATGAGAAGCGCGGACAGTTTCGACGAGCGCATTGTTTTCTTCTTTCGAATTTCGAGTGGTGCGAAAGGGACTCACAACGGGGGACGTTGGGAAGCCTTGCAGACGAGAGAGCAAAGCGTGGGCCAGTCTCCACAGTCGCAGTATTCGATTTCGCGGGAAATTGCAGCGAAAGTGGGGACAAAGCGAAACCGATTCGTGCATGACGCGATGCGTATTTATGAATGACTTTCGATTGAGCCAGAGAATTCGAAACTGCCCGGCACATCGTTGCCTTGGCATCACCAGGAGCGTAGCGCTGTCCTACTGACTCCTTTCCTGTTCAAACTTGCCCGAAATTTTATCTTCTTCCGCCGTGCCCATGATTCAGCGACGCGCGGATGTTCTAAGGAATCGCGAGCGGCGGAAACGCAGCAATCATTGGTTATCTGGGCTTCCGTTTAAGTTCGGTATTTCGGTTTTCAAAACTCAAAACTAAGTGCCATTCTCAATTTATGAAAATATTCGTATTCGTGAGTTTGGCGCTGTTCGCTTCGATCGCCCATGCAGACTCACCCGCCGCCCCTTCTCCGGTATCTAAGCAATTTGAAAATCTTGGCGTTCAACAAACCCAAATATTCCAGTTTACTCCGCAAGAAGCCGATGCCGTGAAGCGGCAAGCGATCGAAGGATTTCAAGCCAACCTTGAAAAAAGTGATCCAGAGACTCAAACAGCGATTCGCAGAGCCATTCGAGACCTGAAAAGGAAAGAGCAACTGCGTGCCGGACCAGCCCGTTCAACCCAATCTCGAACAAGTCACTCCAAATGACGATAGATTCTCCTGATCCACGGCCTGGATTCTGCTTACATTGAGCGGATGAATTTAAATGAAATCGAGATCAGAGGTATCGAATCAAAAATCTATTTGATCCGAGGCGAGAAGGTCATGCTCGATTACGATCTTGCCGATCTCTACCAAGTTTCGACAAAACAGCTCAACCAGCAAGTCAAGAGAAACGCCCATCGCTTCCCGGGTGACTTCATGTTTCCTCTTTTAAATCATGAGTTTAAAAACTTGAGGTCACAAATTGTGACCTCAAGTGCGAATTGGGGTGGCCGCCGAAGCCCGCCACTGGCTTTTACCGAACAGGGTATTGCCATGCTTTCCTCGATTCTGAACAGCCGACGGGCAATTGAAGTGAATATCGCGGTGGTTAGGACTTTTGTTCATCTCAGAGGAGTCCTGATTTCGAACAAAGAATTTGAAAAGAAAATCGCTGAGTTAGAATCCAAATACGACGGACAATTCGAAGTGGTCTTTGAGACAATTAGAGAACTGATGTCGAACCATGCCATTCCACCTAAAAGGATAATCGGACTTGGGGCCTCGGACAAATAACCCTAAAAGCCGACGCAAAAGACGCTCTCGAAAACGAAAATATACGTTTCACTTCGGGCGCACGAAGTGCGCCTAGTCAAAATTCCTGAGCGCGAACGGGCTCATGGTTGCATCCCCCCAAAAAAAGAGAGGACCGAAAATCCTAAGATCTTCGGTCCTCATAAAAGTCCGACCTGCCTGAACGAATCAAAGAAGGGGACGTAGACTAATAGTTTACATATTGCGTTGGCGTTTTTCAACTGCCAGCGCCGCTTCTTTTACGACTTCCGTAAGGGTCGGGTGAGCGTGGCAAGTGCGGGCGATGTCTTCGCTCGAGCCGCCGAATTCCATAACCGAAGTGATCTCGGCAAGAATGTCCGAGGCTCGAGGTCCGACGATGTGGGCGCCCAGCACCCGGTCCGTCTTTTTGTCGGCGATGATCTTCACGAAGCCTTCCGTCTCGTCCATCGTCTTTGCCCGCGCATTGGCCATGAACGGGAAAACCCCGACGTTGTACTCGGTGCCCGAATTCTTCACTTCTTCTTCGGTGTAGCCGACGGTGGCGAGCTCGGGCCAGGTATAGACGACGTTCGGGATCGCTTCGTAGTTCACATGCCCGGGCTGGCCCGCCATGAGTTCGACGGCGGCGACGCCCTCTTCTTCGGCTTTGTGCGCGAGCATCGGTCCGTCGACGATATCGCCCACGGCCCAAACGCCCGGTGCGCTGGTTTCGAAATGTTCGTTAATGCCCACCCGTCCGCCCTTATCGAGCGTGATTCCGACGGAGTCGAGCCCGAGGCCCGCGGTGAAAGGACGGCGGCCGGTCGAAACGAGGACGACGTCGCCCTCGAACGAGACCTTCGCGTTCCCGTTCAGCATGTCTTCGGCTTCGACGACGATGCGGTCGTTCGCACCGGCCTTCGAGCCCAGGCACTTATGCGAGAGTTTGAAGTTGAATCCCTGCTTTTGGAGGGCCTTAAATAGCTCCGCGCCGGCTTGGCGATCGGTACCCGGAATGATTCGGTCTTGGAATTCGATGACGGTTACCTTCGATCCGAGACGGGACCAGACGGAGCCCATTTCGAGCCCGATCACGCCGCCGCCGACTACGATCAGGTGCGCGGGAACTGCGTTCAATTCGAGCGCTTCAGTCGAAGAAATAATCCTCTTCCCGTCGAACTTCATGAACGGCAACTCGGAAACTTCCGAGCCGGTGGCGAGCAGAATCCGAGGAGCGCGAATCTTCGAGACGCCGGTTTCGCCCGTCACTTCGACGATCACGTCGGCGCCATCGCGGCCGACGAGTTTTCCGGTACCCGGGATCGAAGTGACTCCGTGTTTTTTGAAGAGTCCGGCGATGCCGTTTGTCAGCTGGCGAACGATTCCGTCTTTCCGTTTCTGCATCGCTTCGAGGTCGAGCTTTAGATCGGACATGAGGATGCCGTGCTTCGCGAACTTCGTCTTTGCTTGGTGAAAGTGTTCGCTCGATTCGAGGAGCGCTTTCGAAGGGATGCACCCGACGTTCAAACACGTTCCGCCGAGCGTTTTCCGTTTTTCGACGCACGCGGTTTTAAAACCGAGCTGGGCCGCGCGAATGGCGCCCGTGTAACCGGCGGGTCCACCGCCAATGATAATCAGATCGTAGTCAGCCATAAAACGAAGTCCTTAATCAGAGGGAGAAGCCGAGTTTTTCCGGATTCTCGAGGTGATCCTTGAGTGCCACAAGCCACGTAACGGCGCCCTTCCCATCGACGATCCGGTGATCGTAGGAAAGCGCGAGGTACATCATCGGGCGAATTTCGACCTTCCCGTTCACCGCGATCGGGCGGTCCATGATTTTGTGCATGCCAAGAATTCCGGATTGGGGCGGATTCAGAATCGGCGTAGACATCAGCGAACCGTACGTTCCCCCGTTCGAAATGGTGAACGTACCGCCGGTGAGATCGGCCATCGAGAGTTTCCCGTCGCGGCCCTTCACGGCGAATTCGGCGATCTTCTTTTCGAATTC
>JBBQMV010000228.1:0-4722 GCA_038329315.1 Bdellovibrionia bacterium
CTTTTCGATTTCTTCTTCGAGCGAGTCCGGAAGTTTGAAGCCGTCGGCGGAAAAGATTTTGATCCCGTTATCCGGATAAGGATTATGGGAGGCGGAGATCATGATGCCCGCGTCGGCGCGGATCGAGTGCGTGATGTAAGCCACGCCCGGAGTCGAAAGCGGTCCGATGAGGATGACGTCGGCGCCCATCGAGAGGATACCCGCGGCCATGGCTTGTTCGAGCATATACCCCGAAAGGCGGGTGTCCTTCCCGATCACGATTTTCGCGCGGCGAGTAGCGCCCTTCGCTTCGAGTCCGCGAATCCCGGCCGGAAGCGAAGTCTTACCGTGAAGTTCTGGACGAGTCTGAAGCACGTGAGCGATCGTGCGTCCGATGGCCATTGCCATTTCGCCCGTCATCGGCCAGACGTTCGCGACTCCGCGGACTCCGTCAGTACCAAAAAGTTTTTTCTTGTCCGTCATATCTAGTCCTTAGTCGCTCGTAACGCGCACAATTAATAGAGCGTGACCCGAACCGTATCCGGGACGACGCGAACCATGCCGATGTTCGGAGGCAGCGTCACTTTGATCTTTGCCGTATAACGGCCCTTCGTTTTTCCTTTGAGGTCCGCTTCGATCAGAACTTGGGACGGATCGAGTTTCTGAATCTCGTCTTGTTCCATGCGCACGTAGACCGTCACCGCTGGCTCATCGATCCGCACGCGATGTGGAGAGTCGACGCGAATGTCTCCACTTTTTACGCGGATTTTATAGTTCGCTTGGACGGCCGCGACATCGATCACGATCTGGGGAGCACTACCCTCGACTCGCACGCCGAGCCGGCCGACGTCGAACTGTGCCGCCATCTGGAGGCTCGTCCGAATTTGAGAAAGGTCGACCGCGTTTGCCGGCGCTTCGGTAATACTCTCGATCCGACTCTCCGGTCCGCGGATCTTAATCATCTTCGGCGTTATATCGGCGTGTTTCAGTACGTATCCTTCGGGAAGACTCCCCTTCATCTCAAGCCGTACGGGAACTTCCTTCGTCTTCTGAGATTCGAGTTTCACGATCATCGAGGACGGATTCACCTGGAGAACGCGCACCCCGATCGGGAGGTGAATATTGTCGGCGAAGAACCGGTAAGTAACGATTCCGGACTTCGCGCCCGAAAGATTCACTCGAATCGGATCTTCTGGACGATCGAGGATCGCCCGCAGAAATGCCTTCGGTCCCGAAAGGCGGAAGAGAACCTTTTCCGGAACCTCGTTACTGACAACGAGATCCGAAGGCGTCGTGATGGTGATCGGAATCTCCTTCGTGACTTCGACGGCTCGGGAACCGAGCACGACGACCCAAAGCACGATCGCCACGATTACGGAAACTACTTTCGCGCCGGTGTTGCCCGAGAAAAGATTTAGAATGGGGTTCACTGGCGATCTTTCCTGCGCTCGCGAACGCTCGAGAGCCAGCTCCGCATCCGGCGCGGAATCGACTCGTTCGGTCGGGAGAGTTCGAGAAGGGCCGAGAGGCTCTGAACCATCTCGCTCTCATTCAGATCGGTGATAATCTTTCCGTTCTTCACAAGGTGAGCCTCCCCCGCTTCTTCCGAAACGAGGACGACAATCGCGTCGGAGTCTTCGGTAATCCCGAGCGCCGCGCGATGGCGAGTACCGTAACGTTTGTCGATGTTCGGATCCCGGGAGAGCGGAAGAAAGCATCCAGCGGCAGCGATCCGACCGCCCGTGATGATCACGGCGCCGTCGTGGATCGGTGAAGTCGGAACGAAGATCGAATAGATGAGTTCAGCTTGAACTTTCGCGTCGAGTTTCGAACCCGTCTCGATGAAGTTCTTCAGCCCCGTTTCGCGCTCGAGAACGATCAAGCCGCCGATTCGTTCGTGCGCGAGGCGCGCGGCCGCTCGGGCGATTTCGTCGACGTTCGCGCGTTCGGCTTCGGTCGAGGCCGAGGAGAAAAACGGATTCTTCCCGACGTTCGTGAGCGCGCGACGGAGGTCGTCCTGGAAGAGAACGATGACGATGAGAACGAGGTAATCGAAAAAGTGCGAAAGGAGCCAATGGGTCGTGAAGAGTTCGAGCGCGGACGAAAGGAAGAATCCGATCGAAAGGATCCCTAAGCCCGTAAGCATCTGCATCGCGCGAGTGCCCTTGATGAGAAGGAGTACTCGATAAACGATAAAGGCGACGATCGCGACATCGAGGAGATCGATGATGCGAACACTCGACTGCAGATTGATGAGGAGGTCCTTCACCTCGTTCGACTAACCCTTCTCAGTGATCACTTTCGTGATTCTGAGCTCTTCGCGTCCCGTCCATGGGTCATCCAGAACTCGTTGGACTTCTAATACTAAACTTAAGCAGGCAGCGGCGCCGCAGAGCCCGTGCCCTCGCCGCCCTTTTTGGTCTCTTTTGCTTCCGTCTTCTCTGGGGTGATTCCCGATGGCGCAACGACCGGAGCCACTACGCGTTTCAGGATTCCTCCGGAGCAGATTAATTCGACCTCGTCACCGTTGATGGTCTCGTACTCGAGAAGAGCACGGGCCATTTCGTTCAGAACCGCGACTTTATCCGAAAGGATCTGACGAGCCCGACGATAGTTCCGATCGACGATGTCCCGCACTTCGCGATCGATCGTTTGAGCGGTCTGTTCCGAGAAGTCGCGGGAGCGCGAAATATCACGGCCGAGGAAGATCTGCTCTTCCTTCTGTCCGTAGGCCAGAGGCCCGAGAACGTCGCTCATGCCCCATTCAGTGACCATTCGACGAGCGATCGAAGTCGCGCGTTCGATATCATTGCCGGCACCCGTGGTTTTTTGATTCAAGATGAGCTCTTCGGCGACCCGTCCGCCCATAAGAAACGCGATACTGTTTTCCGCCTTTTCACGGTCCATGCTCACGCGGTCTTCCGTCGGAAGCGTCATCGTCACTCCGAGCGCCATCCCGCGAGGGATGATCGTGACTTTGTGAACCGGATCGGTCCCGGGCATGAACTTCCCGACGATCGCGTGACCGGATTCGTGGATCGCGGTCGAACGACGCTCTTTCTCGGAAAGCTGCATCGATTTGCGTTCGACGCCCATGATGACTTTGTCTTTGGCATCTTCGAAGTCGGACATGTCGATCGTTTTCTTATCTTTACGTGCGGCGTGAAGCGCCGCTTCGTTCACGAGATTTTCGAGGTCCGCTCCAGCGAAGCCCGGCGTTCCACGTGCAATGATCGAAAGATCGACTGACGGCGAAAGCGGAGTCTTCCGCGTGTGCACTTGCAAAATGGCTTCGCGCCCCCGGAGATCCGGATGTGAAACGTTCACCCGGCGATCGAAACGACCCGGGCGAAGAAGGGCCGGATCGAGCACGTCCGGCCGGTTCGTCGCGGCGATCAGAATGACGCCTTCGTTTGATTCGAACCCGTCCATTTCGACGAGAAGTTGGTTGAGGGTCTGTTCGCGTTCATCATGTCCGCCGCCGAGGCCCGCGCCGCGGTGACGCCCGACGGCGTCGATTTCGTCGATGAAGATGATACAAGGTGCCGACTTCTTCGCTTGTTCGAAGAGATCGCGAACGCGCGAAGCACCCACGCCAACGAACATTTCGACGAAGTCCGAACCGGAGATCGTATAGAACGGTACGCCCGCTTCGCCGGCAATTGCGCGGGCGAGAAGCGTCTTACCAGTGCCCGGAGGCCCCATAAGCAGAACGCCTTTCGGAATCCGTCCGCCGAGCTTCGTAAACTTCTTAGGGTCCTTCAGGAACTCGACGATTTCGACGAGCTCTTCTTTGGACTCTTCGCACCCGGCGACGTCCTTGAAGGTGACTTTGTTATTCGATTCGTTCAGGAGTTTCGCTTTCGACTTTCCGAAACTCATCGCGCGACCACCGCCCGATTGGAGCTGCCGCATGAAGAGGAAGAAGAAGATGAAAAGCAGGAGCATTGGGAACCACGAGATGAGCACTTGCTGCCAAATCGGAGTTTTCTCGGCACGCTCGTAGTTCGGCGTCAGACCTTGCTTCTGCAGAATTTCGAAAACCGGCGTGCTATCCGTAGGGCCGACCGTCTCGAAGAACTTTCGTCCGTCGGGACCCGCGTCCTTCAACGTCCCGACAATGAGATTGTCAGTCTTGAATGTGACTTCGGCGATTTTCTGCTCATTCACGTACGTGATGAACTCGCTGAACTTGATTTCACGGCGGGTGCGATTCCCCGGATCGAAAACCTTGAACAGGCTTGCGAAGAGAAGAATCAGGACCAACCAAAGAGCTACGGTTTTTTGAGAAGGTTTCATGGTGCGGCTCGCTTCATAAGAGTGAATCAAAGGCTAACAGGGGGCGGTTTGCGGTTCAACGCCCAGTTCAACGAAAAGCTGAATGAAAAAGCTTAAATGCGGCTTTTCGACTCGGGGCAAATTTGAGGCCGGAGAGCATGCGTCAGAGGTCAGAGGTCGGAGGGAGGAACTGCGAGGGAGCCGAAGACTCCCCATCACCTATTTTGACGTAAACCCAGAAGCGATGTCAACCCGCCGGGTCATGCGTCATTTTAGCCCGTCTCAGCGGGGATTAAGCGCATTAATTGCGTCGATCGCCCGTGGAAACAGGCGCTCGATGACCGGCATCAAATCTTGACGCATTTGCGCACGCAAGAACCGTGGATCTGCATTGGACGAGTCTTCTCTCCACTTCTGCTTTTCCTCAGCGAGGAACGCGCGGAGTTCTTCGCGCCGAATCCCGAG
>JBBQMV010000229.1:0-4722 GCA_038329315.1 Bdellovibrionia bacterium
AAATGGCGGGAGCGATGGGACTTGAACCCACGACCTTCGCCGTGACAGGGCGACGTTGTAACCAACTCAACTACGCCCCCGCATCATCTAAACTTCTTTCGAAGAGTTTTAATAACTAAGGGAACCCCTCAGGATTGTCAACGCTCTCACAGTGCCGTCGCGTCGCGTTAGGAGGCGATTTCCAGACTTAGACTTCGTCCGAACCGCCGCGCGCCCACTCACCCGTGATTTTCGCAGTCAAATAGGCCTTCTGAAAGCCTTCCAGGTCGCCATCGAGGGTCTTGTCGGCCGATCCGACCTGAAAGCCGGTGCGGTGATCCTTCACCATCTTATAGGGATGAAGAACGTAGGACCGAATCTGATTTCCCCATGAGATGTCGCGCTTAGCGTCTTCGACCGTCTGCTGCTTCCTCGCCTCTTCTTCGAGGTGGCGCTCGTATAAGCGCGACCGGAGAACCTTCATCGCGAGGTCTTTGTTTTTGATCTGCGAACGTTCCTGCTGACAGGTCACCACCGTGTTCGTAGGTAAGTGCGTAATCCGAACGGCCGAGTCGGTCGTGTTCACGCCCTGGCCACCCTTACCGCCGGAACGGTAAACGTCGATCCGAAGATCGTTCGGGTTAATCACGACTTCGTAGGTGTCGTCGATTTCCGGCGAAACGAAAACCGAAGTAAACGAGGTGTGCCGGCGAGCGTTCGAATCGAACGGAGAAATTCGGACGAGCCGATGAACACCGGCTTCAGACTTTAAAAGTCCGAACGCGTACGGACCGTTAATCGTCATCGTCACGTTTTTAAGTCCCGCCTCTTCACCCGGCAGCACGTCCATAATATCCACGCGAAAGCCGTTCTTTTCGGCCCACCGAGTGTACATCCGGAAAAGGATCTGGGCCCAGTCTTGGGACTCGGTCCCGCCCGCACCGGCATTGATCGTGACGATCGCGTTGTTCGGATCTTGATCGCCGGAAAGCATTTTCTGGAACTCGGCTTGTTCGAATTTCTGTCCTAAGTCGACGACGAGCCCGGAGACTTCTGCCATGAGCGATTCTTTCGACGCGGCGTCGGACTCTTCACCGGCGAGCTCGAAAAGCGTCGTCGCGTCGTTGTACGCAGTTTCGAGCGCATCGAAACCATTCACTTCGGCCTCCAAGCGCGACTTCTCTTGGGTCATCTGCTTGGCCTTCCGGTTGTCGCTCCAGAATCCCTCTTGGGTCGAAAAATCACTCAGTTCGTCGATGCGACGGCGCTTTTCAGCGAGGTCAAAGGGACCCCCTCAGGAACTCGAGGCGTTCCTTCATTCGGTCGAAGTTTTGGCGAATTTCATGGAGAGCGAGGATCTGGGCCATCGCGCGAATCTACGCGAAAGCGCCCCCAAGCTCAAGCTCGGCGAGTAGGCTTGCCCGGATGGGCGGGCTGTTCTAGGTCGCGACCTACTGGGCCGGCGCGGTCAGGATCTTCCGGCGCATCTCGAGGACCTGCGAGTCGTCGAACCGGCTCCAGGTCTTCATCGAGGTCTTCCCGAGCGTGTCGCGATACGGATAGATGCTCGACTGGTAATAGGCCCATTTCGCCGCATCGCTGCCCTGGGATTCGTAATTTCGGATTGCCGTCTGAAGGGCCGCGTTCTGCCTGGCAGTTAGATTCGGATTATCGACGCCGATCATGTCGTGGACGAAACTGTACTCCCGCTCGGCCATGAGGCGCTCGCTCGGCGAAAGCTCGGTCCAGTTTTTTCCGATGATCGTGTTTAGACGCTTCATCTTCTTTTGCATGTCCGTGTAGCGATCCGAATCGACCGCGTAGGTTCCCGCATCCTTTTCCGCGCACATGAGACTCTTCGGATTCTTACCGTAGTCTTTTTCGGCAGACTCGATCATCGAGCGGATCGCCGGATTCCCAAGGAAGCTGTTCAAGATGAAGTCCATGCCCTGAGCACCGTACTGCGGTTGGGTCGACATCGACATTCCGAAACGAAACGCACCGACTCCGGCTTGTTCCGTTTTTCCGATCACTCCGAGACCATTAAATTTCTGGAGAATTTTTTCCGGAGTATTTCCGCTTCCCGAAAGGTGCGAAGCGAGTTCTTTGTTCGCAATGAGGCTGAAAACTCGGTCCGACTGGTACGGGATCTTCATGCAGCAAGCGGTCGACATGGAGAGATCGACTTGGCCGTCTTCGGCCGAGTATCCGAAATTATTCGTGACGTTCCCGCTTAAGTCCGCGATGAAAGCGCCTTCGGTTTGCACGCACGCGAATCCCGGACCGGTTCCTGGATCGCCCTCCGCGCTTTTCAGGCGATCGAGCTCGGCGGCAAGATTCAGGCTCGCCTTGCTCGTCGTGACTTGGGCCTTCGTCGCGTAAAAAGTCCCGAAGTTATAAAGGAAGGATTGGCCACTCGCGCGGAGCTTCTGCTCCATCGTAGCGATCCCCGCCGCATCTCCTTCACTGAAGGTCGCGATCTTATCGGTGTAGAGCGCCTTCCCGTTCGCGTCTTTTTTCCCCGTTGGTTTGTACGCGACCTTTTGGCATCCCATGGCGTCGAACGCCGGCTTCGGATCGGAGGTGAACGGCGACGCCTTACCGGCTTCGAGAAATGAAACCGCGAGCGCGGCATACGGATCGACGTTCGAAGCGACCGCCTGACGAATCACCGTGCCGACTTGGTCGTAGTCGACTTTGTGGTTCTTCTCGTCGGTCTTTCCGATGCCGGAAACGAAATTGTATTCGTTATCTACGCCATGCTGAATGAAGAGATCGAGGCCGTTCGTCGAATCGCTGGCCTCATGCCCATGAAAAACGAATTTCGTCGGCGTCTGATCGATCTGCGCCTTCCGGCATTCGTTAATCGAGTCCGCCATAATGACGAGGGACTTCGCTGTCTTCGGTACCGAATCGTCGACGAGGACTTCCCCCATAATGTCTGTCATTCGGGCTTCGATTTGCTTTACGAGGCGAAGAAAAACCGTATTCGCGAGTTCGGCGGTTCGCTGAGTTAGCAGAAGCGCCTGCTTGAGAACGGAGAAACACTCGATCGAATTCTTACAGGTCTCGGTAATCTGGGCGTCCGTTTCCGGAGAATCCACCGCCATGAGCACTTGTTCTTGAACGTCTTTCGCATCGACGTAGTCGGTCAGATGCCCGTCGGCGGAACAGGTGTAAAAAAGCGGGTACGCGTTCGCCAGTCCCGGAACGAGAAGCGCTACGGCGAGCGCGATGAGAAGCCGCTTCATTTTCGTTCCTCGTAAACATTTTTAGCCGGCATGAATTCGAATCGGCGCTCGCGGCGTTCGATCCGAAGAATGGCTTTGTTCTTCACGGCGTCGCCTTCGAAGCGAGATTCGACTTTAATCGACGCGAGCTCTCGCCCCTGCTTGCGGGTCAGGCCTTTCCATTTTCCACGAAAACCGAGAACCGCGCGGTAACACCCCTTCGCGTCGCCGAGGTAGACGAGCGAATCGCAATCTCCGCGAATGCTACAGCTCGATTCGTCGGACACGACGTAGCCCGGACGTTCCGCGCCCTTCGCGTCCATCGCGAGGTTCACGGGAATAAAGTTAATTTTCGCAGTCTTCACGTCGATCGCAAGCTCGTCGGCGAAAGCCGGGACGAGACGATCGAAGGAAACGCATTCGAGAGCGGCACGAGCAGGCTCTACGAAACCGAATCCGCAGACGAGCAGAACTAGGAATGGTGAATAAAGTCGACGCATCAAACCCCCCCGTCCTTAGTCTAAGCGAAGTGCGGACGCGGGTGAAAGGACAAGGTCTCGAAACCGAAGCGGGATTTAGCGGGTCGAAGCGGTCGTCATTTTTTCGACGGCCGGAGCTTCCGCTTGGCGGCTGGGCGTATGTCCTTCGGTCGGAGCGTCCGATCGATCAGACCGACCTCGCCTAAGATCTGACTTTCCCACTTCGCCATTTCGTAGGACTCGCGCGTCGATTTCTCGTGATCGTATCCGAGAAGGTGAAGGAGCCCGTGCACGAGAAGGACGTGAAGTTCTTGTTTCGCCGAGTGGCCGATCTGGCGCGCCTGCTCTTCGAGTAACGGAGCGCAGATCACGAGATCACCGAGGTGCCCCTGACGAGCGAAAATTTCGAGCGCCGGAAAAGAGAGAACGTCCGTCACGGAATCCTTACCCCGGAACTTCCGATTCAAACTTTTCATCTTCAAGCGGGTAACGAAGGTCACGTCGACGCCGAAGGCCGGCTCGAGGATCTTCGGAGGAAATCCCGCTTTTTTCCGAAGTGCCGTCGAGGTTGACGCATAGGGAAGAAGCTTCAGAAGTGTCCGGAACGCCTCTTTCTCGTAGGCGGTGAAGCGGCTATCCGGAGCATTTTCGGGAGATCGACGGGAACGTTTTTCAGGCATGCGCTCATAGAGTAGCATGAGGCCATGAAATCCGATCCCTCCGTCCGTAAAACATTTCTCGACGCAGCCTCTCTCGAAGCGATTGATCGCGTGATCGAGACCGTACATCGGCTGCGCGCACCCGGTGGGTGTCCCTGGGACCAGAAGCAGACGCATCAGTCACTTCGCCCCTATCTGATTGAAGAAAGTTACGAGGTTCTCGAAGTCCTCGACCAAATCGATTCGGCGGAGAAACTTCGCGATCCGAAGTTGCGCGATGCCCTGAAAGAGGAATTCGGCGACGTTCTCATGCAGATCGCGCTGCACGCCGAAATGGCGCGCGAGGCCGGAGCGTTTTCATTCGCTGACGTGGCA
>JBBQMV010000230.1:0-4669 GCA_038329315.1 Bdellovibrionia bacterium
TCGCGCACGATTCGGCATCTTTCGTGAGAACAAGAATCCCGGAGGTTTCCTTATCGATCCGGTGAGCGAGGTAAAAAAGTTCGTCGCTCTCGAGCGGTTTCTTGAGCGCGGCTTTTTTGAACTCCGTCTTTAGGTGAATGAGGAGCGTATGGAAAAAGAAACGACCGGAGGGATGCACCGGAAGGTTCGGCGGCTTATCGACGACGAAGAGCTGCTCGTCCTCGTAAATGATTTTATAATCGAAGTTCACTTCGGGCTCGCCGCGGCGCTCGGAGGTGACGAGCACTTCGTCGCCATGAACCAGCTGCGACGAGGCTTTTAACTTCCCGGCGGTGAGATGCTTCCCCTGGTTCCGCGCGATGCGGATCGCGCCGCTATCGATGGCGCGTTTCAGCGCCTCCCGCGAGCGCTTGCGATAATGCTCCTTCAAAAAATGGTCGAGCCGAATCCCTTCCTGACCCTCGCCGACGGCGTAGCGGACGGTATAGGTAT
Organism: Bdellovibrionia bacterium; assembly: GCA_038329315.1. Classification (GTDB taxonomy): domain Bacteria; phylum Bdellovibrionota; class UBA1018; order UBA1018; family UBA1018; genus JACMQW01. The sequence goes on from JBBQMV010000230.1 coordinate 493, forward strand.
TAGCCTGGAGATCCCGGGTGACGTTCGACATCGGCGCCTCTATTACTAACACGGATAGGGGTTTTAGGCCCACTAGGTTAAGGCTTTGATACGACAGGCTTTCTCCAGAACCTTCGCCAATATCGGAAAAAATCCGATATTGGCGAAGGTTCTGGACTAGCGGATGCGGCGGCTCGACTGCGAGGTCTGGGTCGTTTTTCTCACGAGTCGGTTCGGGTTGTCGTTCGGGAGAGGTTCGACCGTGACCGGAGAATCGCCCTGAGGTGCGTTCGCGGGGGCGCGCTCGACTTTCACCCGCGACGAACTCGTCGTAACGGGGCGAAGGCGAATGACCTCCACGTCGGAATAGACGCGCGAGGGTGCTGGCGGGCCCATCGGCTGCAGGGCGACCACGGGTGCGGTGGGCGCCGTCGGCACGATCACCGCGGGCGCGACCAGCGGCGCGGCGGCTACTGCCGGTGCAAACACCGCCGATGGGGTCATCGCGACCAGCATCGGCGCCGCTGCGGAACGCGCCGCGATCGCCGCCACGGACCACGCCTTCGAATCCTTACATCGCGCCATCACGGCGGCGTCGTCGAGTTCCTTCGGGCAGGTATCGAGAATCGCCGCGTAGCCGGTCAAACACCGCGATACTTCGTCGGCGGTCGTCGGGTTTTCGCACCCGGTGGCTTTGCAAGCCGCCGAGATTTTCTTCGCACAGGTAAAGCTGTACGGCGTGACGAGGTTATTGTGGAGGTAACTGATGAGCGACTTCGGCTTGCAGCCCGTATAGCGCTCGGCGATGAGCGTGTCGGCGGCCCTTACGGTGCATTTCGTAACGGCGCCGTTCGCCGAAGCGACGAGCAGGGTGAGCGCAGCCAGAGTAGCGATCTTTAGGTGCTTTGCATCCATGCGTGACCTCTAGTGATAACGTGACTTCATGAGGAAGGTGATCACTTCGCGTGCGCCTTCCTCGGTGTAGCCGAGATTCTTCTTCATATTCTCGACGGTCTGCTTCGCTAGCTGCTGACCTTCAGACAAACCGCTATTTGTTGAAAGCGCTTCATCTCCGGAATCCGAATGGCGTCCGTAGAGGAGAAGCGCGTCGTGCATTTTCGTGAGTAGTTCTTTTTGGGATTGGTAATAGTGCTTTTCGAGTTTCCGCCAGTACTCGGGGAAAACCTTCGAGTAAACGACCGGCGCGCTCGGGTGGTCGAGCGACCAGGCACCAATCTGGGAAACGAGCCCGTTCCGGAAGTTCGTGAGTTCGGCTTCGCTCGCCGGAGCTTCGATGATTTTCTCGAATTCTTCGATGAGCGGATAGTCTGGATCTTCCGATTTTCCGGTGAGGGCGTTCGTGAACTTTTCCTTCTTCAGCACGAGGGAGAGGTGCTGAACGTAGCGGCGGAGAAAATCTTCCCACTGCTTCGAATCGTAGAGGCCGATTGAGTCGCGGACCTCGCGGTCGATGACGTTTAGATATTCCGTCCGGACAGTCAGAATAAACTCGGCGCAGTCGTGATAGCCGTCCTTGATGTCCTGGCGAAGAAATTCATATTCGCTCGTCCGCTTTACGAAGTCTTCCATCTCTCGTAAAACGGCGAGCGGCGACAGCGACGGAAATTCGGTCGACTGGGCCGCCGAAAAGAGGATCGATTTGACTTCGCGTGCGGACGCGCCGATTCGTCCTTCGTAGTACGGTACGTTTTGGTATTCTTCGCGGACCCGCTTCAGATTCGCGCGCAGGACTTTGCGGTCTTCGGGTCCGAGCGGAGCCGGCATTTCGCCGGTATCGAGAAGCTTCGCCTTATCGAGCGGTGTGAGCGCGGCGACGATCGAAGAAATTCCCGGAGGGTAGTTAATGGAATTCGGTTTTTTGAGTCGCGTGAGTACGGCCCAGTTCGCGAGCGCCCAATCGGTATGTGGCGAAACGGGTTTCGATTGGGAAACTTGGCGAAGCTCTTCCCGGTAAATTTCCTTTTCTTCGGAAACTCGAATCAAATAAGGAACTCGAATCAGTTCCATCCGAGCCTTGAAGCTCATGAAGTCCGGGAACTCCTTGAAGGCGTCTAACTGGAGATCGTTGCACGATCCCAGAAAGACGGTATCAAGGTGGATGATCGCCGGACCGACGTTCACCGCGCCGGTTTCGCACGCGACGAGAAGGTACTTAAACGAATCGACCGGACGCTTCAGCAGGTCGGAATACTCGATCCCGCCGCGGTTTCCGTCGATGAGGTCACCCGAGAGTGTGAAGAGGTTTAACGACTGGAGCGAAGCCGGAAGGTTCGAGTAATTCCGGTTTAACGAGAGCATGTTAAACTGGGCGTCGACGTGGAGCTGGGGCTCGACGGTGACCATTCCTTTTCGGTAACGGCGCGAGAAAAAGAAGCGCTCGACTTGGACATGCATGAGGACTTTTCCGATGTCGCCATCGTTCGCTTTGAGAAGCGCGGTCGCGATCTCTTTGCACCGCGGATTCAAATCCCCTTGGGTGAGGGCAAGCGGCAGCGTCGGCCAAAGTTTTTCGGTCTTGTCCTTGCCGATCAGCTTCTCGAGGAATTCTTTCCGCGATTCGATCGGGATGAGGAGAAACGGATGATCGCGGAGATCGTTCGGAAGGCGTGCGGCGACTTCTTCATCGCCGAGTTTCGCGTAGCTCGTGAATTTTCCGTCGCGCGCAGTCGACTGCGAAGCGAGGCCGAGCGCGCCTTTCGTGACTTTTTCGTGAGGGAAAACCCAGTTAAACGTGTAGGTCGCGCCTTCGGGCGCATTCGAGTACCGTTCCATCCCGGTCATGAGCGCATGGATCAGCGAAGATTTCGCCGAGCCATTCGGGCCGTGAAGGAGGATGAGTTTGTTATTGAAACCCTGTCGCTGGAACGTGCGAAGCGAGCGATAAATACCGTTTTGAACCGCCTCGAGTCCCACGACTTTTCGGGAGGACGGAGTGCCGTCGAAAACTTTGAAGCGATCTTCGATTCCGCTCGTCGGATCGGCGGGAGTTTTCCCGAAGTAGTCCATCATATCGGCCATGTAGTGGGCCGATCCGCGGAGGCTTCGCTCGGGATTCTCCGCGATGATGCCTAAGAATTCGTCGAAGCTGATCACACTCTTCGAGCGATCGAAATTCTGGTGGATCGTCTGATCGAACCAAGCGTGAAGCGAGTCGTTCTTCATCCCGCTATTGTACCCGATGCCTCCGCCTTCGTGTTCTGGTGGATTTTTGACGCTTTTTCTCGACCCGTTTCTCGAGGATCAGCCGTGGGTGCGCAGGATCGACGATCGGGTGAGTTTCGCTATTGATGCCTTCTTTTTGGGCTTCCGTGAGCTTTTTTACGTGCGCGATCACGGAGTCGCGAAGCACCGGTCCGGCCACTCCGACGATCCGGTCTTTAGGAATCTGGTCCATGAACCAGCCGAGGGAGTCTCCGCCGGAGACCAGGAAGTCGAGCGTACCGACGGTGTACATTTTCCCGTCTTCGATCGGCGAACCGTCCGCTAAAGTCACCTCGATCAACCGATCGAGCTCCCATGGTTCGATCTTCCCGTTCCCATCGAGATCGTTCGAATAGGGTTCGTCTTCGCGCCGAATTGCGCGAACGATGAGGCCTGACGTGGAAAAAAATCCGCGTGCGCCGGCTTGGGTAATTCGGACGAGACGACGAAGTTCTTTCCCCGTCAGCGTGAGCTTCGAAAGGTAGTTATCGAAAGGTAGTGTCTTGAACGCATCGGAGTAGTGAATCGGGCCGGACTCCCAGTCGGCACGAATGCCGCCCGGATTCATGATTCCGATTTGGACGCCGAGCGACTCACGGATCGAATCGGCGACGAGGTCGCCCATCGGAGATTCGACTTCCTTCGTGTGTATAATTGGGCGAGCGGCGAGACCGACGACCTCTTTTTTCTTCTCCGAAGTATGGGCGAACGTCGGCGCGAGTACCGACTCCATCGCCGAATCCGCCGAAATCGCGACGCCGCGAAATTTCGGAGTGACGAGGTCGCCGCGACCTTTTTCGGGCGCGGGTGATTCGCCGGCGCAGTTATGCTGGTTCGCGAAGACTTTCTCGCAAATCGGTATCGGACCTTCGATCCGCGTCCGCTCCGTGCGGAGTTTGTGCGCGGTCCAGTCGTAGGTGAGAAAAATGAGGTTGTAGTAAACGTCCTGGGTTCCGGCTTGGATCCCCGGTACGCC
>JBBQMV010000231.1:0-4646 GCA_038329315.1 Bdellovibrionia bacterium
TATCGGAGTAGCCGATTTCGGTAAGGTTATGTCGTTTGTCGGAGCTGAACTTGTAAGTGTAGATGTTGCCGTCGGTATCCTTCGACCAGTTCATCTCACCGAGGTTCGTATACTTGTACTCCGCGGTCTTATTGTTCTCGGCCTGTATCTTTTCGACTTTTCCAAGCTTGTTGTAACTCAGGTACATCTTACGATTCAGGTTATCCTGGATCTTCTCGACTTTGCCGTCGCGGTTGTAAGTAAGAACGATGAAGTTCCCGTTCTTGTCTTGAACCTTCAGCAGACGACCGTTCGGATCGAAGTTTTCGACCTTGCCGGTATCGGTGCTCCGAACGTAGCCAGTGGGCGTCACGGTAATCCACTGGAAGGCAAACCGGTTCGAAACCAGTTTCACGCCGACCGGAAGCTTACGCGCCTGAATTTTTCCTTGAGCCTTCCACTTCGACCATTCTTCATTCCGAAATTCGGCGTTCGTTCTCAGCTGCTTCTTGTAAGTTTCGAGCTGGCTGGCTGCCCCTATGGCGCCCGCTTTTTGGGCCACCCCGGCGATTAAATTCACCGCCTCGTCGAGCTCTTTTGTATTAAAAGTCGGTGGGCTAAAACGGTTCTGGGCTCCCCCTCCGGCTTCGCTGACAAGAACGCTGCCGTCGGCTTCGACGGACATATATACTTCATAGTCGCTGCCCCAACCCCAACCAAATATCCCGTTGTAAGGGCTCTTGGAATTATAGACGCGTTCGATCTTCGGCTCGTATCCACCCGGATAGAGTACATCGGTATACCCAATGAAGAAGTTCCCATTCCGAATGCTAACGTTCGCCTGCGCGCTTCCAACAACGCCAACGATGGCGATTAGCGCGAATAGCAGGGGCGAAGACTTTTTCATATTCTCTCTCCTAAGCTACACATCGATTTTCACAATCTGAGAAATCGTCACGTAGGCAAGTACCTCGAGGCTGACCACCACTAAAAGGATAAGCCAGCCGAATGTGGTCGTAAATAGCGGCCTCATGAAGTCGGGGTCGGACATATAGATAAAGACGCCAAGCACACCGGGTACGGCGAGGAGAATCATCCCCTGCATGCGCCCCATCGCCGTCATGGCGTCAATTTTTTGTTCGAGCTTGATTCGCTCACGGATTGTCGTCGTGATAGTATCGAAGGTCTCCGCCAAGTTTCCGCCGGTTTCCTTTAAAATGTTTACGCTCGTGACGAACATCTCGACATCGTCGGATTGAATCCGTTTCGCGAGGTTATTGAACGCCTCCTCGATCGACACACCGAGTTTATTCTCACTCAGCACGAGATTGAATTCCTGCCGGATTGGATCGGGAAGTTCCTGAACGATCAGCCCCATCGATTGAACAACAGAAAGTCCGGACTTCATACCGTTCGACATTAAGCTGAGGCCGTCGATCATTTGGAGAGTGAAGGTTTTTACGCGGCGGACGTACATCCAATCAATAATCGGGCGCGGCGCCTTCCAACCGACGATCGTGACGATCCCGCCAATCAGTATCGCCGGAAACACCTGCGGTAGTAGAAGTACGAACACGATCAATCCGAGTCCGAACGATCCGATGAACTGGGCGAAAAGGACACTGTTCGGCGAAACTTCGATGAACATGAGCGCGAGACGCTCCACAATATAGTCGCGGGTTCCGATCGATTGGAATCGCAGCCAATCGAGGAAACGTTCGCTATAACGATAGGAAATATAAGCGACTGATCCGAAAAGCAGGATGAGTGCGAAAACGACTTGTATCCGATCCGACATCACTCCCCCTTTCTATTTCGCCGCGAAGAGTCCTCGGGAAATCTTCATCCCTTTTGCTTCCATCTCTTCGACGAACTTCGGAATAAAACCCGTCGGTACGAAGCGACCGATAATCTTCCGCTTCTTATCGAGACCTTCCTGTTTGAACAGGAAAATATCTTGGAGCGAAATCACGTCGCCTTGCATACCAGTCACTTCCGAAATGTGGGTCACCCGGCGCGATCCGTCGGGAAGACGGGTCTGCTGTATAATGATATTAACGGCGGCAGCGATGTTTTCTTTGATCGCTTTCGCCGGGAGATTCAGACCGGCCATCATGACAAGTGTCTCAAGCCGCGAAATACATTCCCGCGGATTGTTCGAATGGAGCGTCGTGAGCGATCCGGAGTGGCCCGTGTTCATCGCTTGGAGCATGTCGAGCGCTTCGCCTCCCCGACACTCTCCGACCACGATTCGGTCGGGACGCATCCGGAGACAGGATTTGATAAGATCTCGAATCGAAACCTCGCCTTCGCCCTCGATGTTTTTTGGCCGCGTCTCGAGGCGCACGACGTGATCTTGGCCGAGTTGGAGTTCGGCGGAGTCTTCGACGGTAATGATCCGTTCAGTCGCTGGGATGAAGTTCGAAAGGACGTTCAGGAGCGTCGTTTTACCCGAGCCCGTACCGCCCGAAACGACGATATTCAGCTTTCCTTCCACGCATGCACGCAGGAAGTCCGCGATTTCTTCGGTCATCGATCCGTAAGCGATCAGATCCTTATACAGAATCCGCTTCTTCGGAAACTTTCGAATGGTGATCGTCGGACCGCGAAGTGCAAGCGGCGGTATAATCACGTGCACTCGCGATCCATCCGGAAGGCGCGCGTCCACGTAGGGAACTTTTTCATCGACCCGTCGTCCGAGCGGAGTAACGATCCGTTCGATGACATTCATCATTTGCTGTTCGCTCGAAAACGTAATTTTCGAAAGTTCCGGGCGACCGTTTTTCTCGATATAGATTTGATCGCGCGCGTTCACCATGATTTCGGTTACCGCATCGTCGGCAAGAAGGTCTTCGAGAGGTCCGAGACCGAGCGCCTCGTCGAGCACTTCCTTCACCATCTGGGCTTTGAGTTCCCGAGTCGAGAGGAGTCCCGTCGCGTCCTCCGCGTTCAGAATATCGAAAATAGCTTTCTGCGTTCGTTCACGAAGCACGGCTCGCTGTTTCGCGTCCTGAGTACTCATATCCGTCTTTTTCAAATCCATCGCGTCGACGAGCGCTTTATGGATCCGAAGTTTCATCTGGGTCCATGGGTCGACCGGTCCGTTCGTGGTCCGGAGCATCGACGCACCGTCTTTGCTGGCGCCATCGCCGCCTGCGCCCCCACCGGGCACGAGCTGGAGCTGGGACTGCATTTTCGCAGCCGCGCCGCTCGGCTTCTTCAGCTTTGCGAGATTCTCGAGAAGATTCGTCTGCTGAATTTTCCGCACGATATCGTGGTAAGCACGGGTGATCGGCGCGCTCGGCGAAGCGAGACAGATCGGGGTCGATTTCGCGAGTGCGCTTTCGCACGTCGCGGAGTCTTCCGGAATGACCCCAAAGAGCGGGCGATTCAGGTTCTTTTGAATAATTTGGGGCGTAACGATGTGGTTCTGGGAATAACGATTTACGACGATTTGAACCATTTCCGGTGGAAAAAGAAGTTCGGCAATTTTACCGAGAATCCGTTTCGTTTGGTTAATCACGATCACATCCGCGGTCGTTACGACGAAAATCGCGGTCGCGGATTCCATGACCTTCATTGCAGAAGGATCCGTACCATGACCGCAGTCGACGACGACGAAATTAAAGACGTTGGTGACGCCCTTGAGGAAACGCCCGAGGCCATCGAGATCCAGATCGCGCGCGACGATCGCATCGCGTGGCGCGCCAATATAGGAATACCCCTGGGCGGCATTTACCATGTACGGAGCGAGCACCTTCGGTTCGATCGGCCCGGGAGGCATCTTCGAAACGTCGACGATCGTCTTCGACGGATTTTGTCCGAGAATGATATTTTGATCACCGAGGGCCGCCAAATCAAGGTCGATCAGGAGCGGGCGCTGTTTGAAGTTTTGAAGGTACGCGATCGCAAGGTTCGCGGCGAAGATGGATTTTCCCACCCCGCCTTTTCCGCCCACGACTGCAATAATATGCCCTGCCATTTTAATTTACCGACCTTACGACGTTATGGATCCGAAGGATCCTTTCAAAGTAATTGATCATTTAATTTTTACTCGAAAATTTCGCTTCATATCCTCAGACCCTTGCGAGGCATCGTCGATAATCTGGGGCGTGATGAAGACCAAGAATTGACCCTTCGTCTTCGTAAAGTTTTTCGTGCGCTTGAGACTAAAAAGCGGATCGGTCGGTGCCGTGCCGGCGGCAGACTGGAACGAGCCGTCACCGAGCTTATCTTTATTAAAGGCAGTGCTTACCGTGGTGCTATCGAATCCGCCGACGGCCGCAGAATCCCCTGATTTAATATAGAGCGTAGACTGCATCGATTTACGCGCCACGATTGGATTCGTTCCGTTAAATCCGATCAAGCTCGAGTTTGTAATGTCGACTTGGACTTCGATTTCTTCCCCATTTCCGAGCACCCGCGGAGTGAGCTTACTCGAGAACGGAATTGAAATTGGCGGCTGAGCAGTATTCCCGCCTGTCCCGTTAGCGAGCTGGCTGAGCGAGATGTCGGTCGCGTCGGTGAATACTCCCATTACTCCACTCTTGGTAATGATCGTTCCTTGCTTTAAGACGCGCGCGAAACCTGCGTCCTGAGCGCTCTTGAGTTTCGGAATGAGCGACGAAAGCGTGGCCGAGAACGAAGTACTATTCGTACCGGTACCG
>JBBQMV010000232.1:0-4586 GCA_038329315.1 Bdellovibrionia bacterium
CTTTTTAGTCAGTTGTCCGGTGGCGGTCATTCGCTCTCCGCTTCTTTTTTCTGATAAGTCGTCAGAACGCTATCCCCGTAAACCTTCTCACGGATTTTCTTCAGATGCGTAGTTTCATCCGGGACCGATTCGATTTTCGACTTCTTCGCGCCCCACTCAAGCAGGAACTGTCCGCCGGGCGCGAGAAGCAAACCCCAGTCGAATTCTTCGAGGAGCCGCATCTCAAAGCCTTCCGCAAACGGAGGATCGGCGAATACGAAGTCGAACGGGCCGAAACGCCGAATCTGGGCTTCGGCCTTAAACACGTCCTCTTTCACGAGGCGAGTGCCGGGACCGGGCTGGAGTTCCTTCAAATTCTTCGCGATGGCATCTAATGCACCGCGCTGATTTTCAACCAGAGTGGCTTCCGCCGCTCCGCGCGAGAGGGCTTCGAAGGCGAGCGCGCCGGATCCCGCGAAGAGATCGAGAACTTTCGCGTCGGGGATCGAGAATTGGATCGAGTTAAAGAGCGCCTGACGGAGTCTAGCTTGGGTCGGGCGGGTCGAGAGGCTCGCGGGCGTGGCGAGGGCGCGTCCCTTCCATTCTCCGGCGGTGATTCGGATCATGGGAGGGGCATATCACACTCGAACGAAGCCGAGCCGTAATTGCGCAAGCCAACGCCTATCCCGTCGTCATCATTCCGCTTGCGATGCCGGTCACCGTCAGTCGCAGGAGTTCGAAATCCTTCGCGCGGAGCGCATGGACCTGGAGCAGGTTCAGCGGATGGATCATCGGTGCGCGGAGCACGATGCTCTCGCGAAGCCAGGGCCGTGAGCCGAGTACGTCTTTTGTTCCCAGCATCGACCGCGTGAATTCGGCCGCCAAGGCCAATTCGGTCTCGAAGTCATGAATGGCGCGCGCGCGTTCCGCCGGCGTCAGCGTCGAAGAATCGAGATAGGTGCGCCAGACGCCGAGTTCGATTTTCGCAATCGTGAATCCGAGCGAACGAACGTAGGTCGCGAAAAGAGGATCTCGGTCGACACTTAATTTCAGTTTCTTCCGATCCGCAGCGCCGAGCTCGCGCCAAGCAGTACCGATACCCCACCAGGTCGGGAAGAGGACACGAGTCTGGGTCCAGCAGAGAACCCACGGAATCGCACGAAGGCCCGCGACGGCGAGCTGCTTCGTACGTTTCGCCGGCCGAGAACCGATCTTTAACTGATCGAGGAACCGATACGGTGTCCCTTTTTCGACGAGCTCGAGAAACTTCGGATCATGAATCTTCGCCCCGTAAACTTCGGCAACCCGATTCGCGAAGGCGGTGACGGTCGAGGACGAAGCTCCGTGACCGCGACTCGGCCGGACGGCAGCGATTCTCCGAAGCTGGCCACGCGTAATTTGCGGGCTCGCCATCGAGCGTTCGATCATCTCGCCCTGAATAGTCGCCTTATAGGTTCGGATCGCGCCTTCCGTCCACCACGCGGTCTGCTCCTGAATACTTCCACCGCCTCGGTCGACGCTGCCGCCGGAGCCCTGGAAGAAGATCGGTTTTACTTTCTCTTTACGGCAGAGTCGGTCGAGGTCATGCATCGTCTTGGAGATCAGGAGCCGACTCGGCAGGACGCCGCTTTCTTTCGAAGAATCGGAATAACCGACCATCACTTCGAGCGCGCCTCCCCAGTATTTTTTTCGAGCGGCCTTCAACTTCGGATCGCGGATCATTTCGCGAACGATCGCGGTCGACTTTCGCATGGCTCCGGCTTGCTCGAAGAGCGGCACGATCGGCAGCTTTATCCCGCCGAGTTCTTTAGAGACGAGTTTCGCCGTCGTTCGGACGTGCTCGATATCTTCAGCCATGGAGATAATCATTCCTCGGACGTACCAGCGGGGATCGCCCCCGGTCGAAAGCTGGCCGAGCTTCGCGAGCATCCGAGTGATCGCTCCGCGCTTTTCCGGAGCCATCAGCACGTCTGAAGATTCACGGAACTCAAGCGGTACCACGAGCCCCGGAAAGGTGCGCGCGAGCGAGCGCAAATCTGCAAGCGCCGGGTGAAGAACGCCGACATTCTTCCCATAGAGCGCCACGAATGCTTTCGCGGCGTCGCGGGCGCGAACGATCCGTTTCATATCGCCGTGAGCGACGATCCGCAGACCTTTCAGCGCATCGTTATACTTTCGGAGGCCGGCGAGAAGTTCGCGGTCGCCTAGATTCTCCGCAGTCGCGGTGATTTCGGCCACGCGTGCGCGTACGAACTTTAAAAGCAGCGTACGCGAAAGCTGGAGACTCTCCATGAACTCCGGCGCGTCCACGCCCGGATGACCGTCCTTATCCCCCCCGACCCAGGAGCGAATAAAAACGGACACTTCTTCATGAGAAAATCGGAGAAGCGTCGAGAGTGTTTCGTCGCGAAGCACGGTCGAATAGATATGTTCGGCTTCGTCTTTCACGCGCGGCTTCCGGGCGCGAACGATCGGAGATTTCCACGCGACTTCGATCCAGTGGAGAAGCGACGCAGTTTCGTAACCCGAAAACGCGACGTTACTTCGACGAAGGATCGGCACGAGGACTTCTTGGATTTCATGAAAGGCTTCGATGTTCGCCGGCGCGCGGGCCTCCGTCGGATGCGCCGTTAAGACGTAAATGATCGACTCCGGCCCTTTCCCTTTTGGCTTCGTGATCATGGTCTCGCGCCGACTCCGATACGCGTTCTCGCACGCGTTCATGAGTTCGAGCATCAGGGTGTAAGCGCGCGCGAAAGCACGACGTTCTTCCTGCGAGAGTTTTCCGAGAAGGGCCGAGGTTTCACGCAGCGCCTTCGCGGTTTTCGAGTCGGAAGCCTGTCGAAGACTCGCCATTTTTTTCCGCACGCCTTCGATCCGCAGGTAAGCGCGGTCTCCAAGCTCGGCGCGAATAACCTCGCCAAGAAGTCGGACCGACTCGTTCACGACCCGACGAAGTTCTGGTGAAAGATGAATTTCGTGCGAGGGCATTTTCATACGTTCGTCATATCAGAACCACCCCGATCAAGGATAGAGGGTGGCGTGATCGACGGCGCATGCGAGAGGCGTGCAAGATTTCGGATCGACGAATGGACAATGCATCGCGCGCACGATCCCGTCTTCCTCGAAGATCGCAATCACCTCGAACTCGCCGCTCGCGCTCTCGCCCGACGTCGTCATCCAAACGGGGCCGTGCCTTGGGGCATCCTCGGAAATTTGCTTCGCGACGAAGTCCATTGCCTCAGCGAAGTTTTGGCATTTCGCGAATGCCGAAATCGAAATCAAGAAGCTCAAGCTACAAATCCACGCCTTCATCGCCATCTCCCTCGGTTGATCAGTCGCCCGACTTGATTCACCGAGGAAGAAAGGTTGCGAAGTTTACATATCGGGTGATTTCCGCCAGATCGAGCGAATGAAGTGCCCGACCCACGCCCGGCGCACATTCTGCGCCCGGACGGCAACGACCATTGCGAGCGCAAAGCTTACGCCGAAATTCATCGTCGCGACCAGCGCGAGTCCGACGACCGCCGGTACGATGATCGAGGCATTTCCTTCGACGCCAAGGCGCGTGACCGCGAAAGTCGCGCCAGTAGTCGCGATCGTCACGTGCTTGCTCTCGAGATTCAGTCCACCGAGCGCTCCGAAAATCGGAACGAACGCGAAAAAGAAACCGAGCGAGATGTTCGTCGCGATTCCCGATGCGTGTTTTAAGAAGCGATCGGAGTAACGGCGCGCCGTCTCCGCGCCGAAAATTCGCCGTAACCGTACGTGATTCGCGATCGCTTCCGGAATGCCGCGGAAGACGACGAAGTTTTCAAACCATCCCCCACAGATGCTCGACGCCCAAAGCTCGGCACCAGTGAGCGCGCCAAGCAGTACGGCCGTACTCCGTAACGGATTCAAGTCTTCAAGAGTGTGGACCGAATACGATTCGTCAAACACTCCCGGAAGACTCGGCCAGACAACGAACGCGCGCTGAATGACCCACGCTCCTGCGAGGACGGTAATCACGTTCCCGAGCAGCCCGTAGATCTGCGATTTCACGACGAGTCCGACTTCACCGGCAAATTCACGGGCGTCATTCTTCGAACGTGCGTCGCGAATCCACTGCGCGAGTCGAGTCGCCGCGAAGGAAGGGATTTTCGTCGCAAGCGTGAATCCGCATGCTTGCATCGCAAGGAAACCTCCGGCGTATACGATCCAGACCGCAATCGCCAGAAAGAGCGGTGCGAGGCCAGCATGGAGAACGTACGTTTTCAAGAGAGTCATGAGGACGACGATCAGGCCACCGCCGAGAGCGGAAACGAAGAGCTCGCGCGCTTCGGCGCCGGAGCGCGCGATATAGTGTTCACCCGAGAGTCCATTTCGTTCGGCGATCTTCCGCGAAAGAAGATAGAAGTGACGTCCGAGGTGCCCACCCACTGACCGGTCCTGGGCGGACGCGCGCGCAACAACGCCGAAGAAATCAGCGAGGAATCGCGCCCGAGCCCCCGCATCACGCGCCCGCTCGAAACGGAGAAGCGCCTCGATCCGATCGAGCGAAGCCGTGAGGGTCTCCGTCCGGTGAACCGTAGCGACGCTGACCCCCGATTCCTCGAAATGCCGAT
>JBBQMV010000233.1:0-4574 GCA_038329315.1 Bdellovibrionia bacterium
ATCGTCGTGCTCTCGCAGCCCGACACTTTTTACGCCGTTGGACAGTGGTACGAGGACTTTAGCGAAGTGAGTGACGAAGCGGTCACCGGCCTTCTGAAAGGCAGAACCTCCAAAGCAGAATCGTCCCCGCTCCAGAACGTCTCCCAAGATCTCCTGAAGGTGGCTAAGCCTTACCGGCCGGGCAAGGAGCTAGACGCTTGGTTCGAGAAAATCGGTCAGGCACGCGTCGTCATGCTCGGGGAGTCCACGCACGGGACCCGTGAGTTTTACGAAATGCGGAAATCGATTACGGAGCGACTCGTTCGAGACTACGATTTCAGTTTCGTCGCCGTCGAGGGGGACTGGCCGGATTGCAACCGTTTGAACAAATATATCTGCAATGGGACCGGTGGCAGCGCTAGGGAGGTCCTCGCGAAATTTCAGCGCTGGCCGACTTGGCTTTGGAATAATGCTCCGACAGCCGCCCTCATCGAATCGTTGAAAAAAACCGCCACGCCATTTTACGGCCTCGACCTCTACTCGATGTACGAATCGATCGACGCGATCCGGAACTACGGGAAACGAATGAATTCGAGTCTCGCCTCCCATATCCAATCCGTATATGCGTGCTTCAAGCCATTCCAAAAGAGCGAAACGGAATACGCGCGAAAACTCATGCAGTCGCCGGAAGGCTGCGAACGTGAAATCGCCGAATTACTTGGAGAGATGCTGCGCACTCGACTGAATGAAGTCGAACTCTCCGACGCGGAATTTTTCGACGCGAAACGAAACGCGACGATTGTCCGGAACGCCGAGCGCTACTACCGTTCGATGGTATACGGTGGCCCTGAATCCTGGAATATTCGCGATTCCCATATGATGGATACGCTGGATGCCCTCGTCCTTCAGCACGGAGATTCGGCGAAGGCGGTAGTGTGGGCCCACAACACCCATATCGGCGACTATCACGCGACCGACATGATTCAGGAAGGTTATCTCAATCTCGGGGGTCTCGCCCGGGAACGCTATGGCGCCGACCGGGTCCACCTCGTCGGTTTCGGAACTTACGAAGGAAGCGTACTCGCCGGCCACGCCTGGGGCGCCGTTCCCGAATCGATGCCGGTACCCGCCGCAGTATCGGGCTCTTATGATGACTATCTCCATAGCGCCGCGAAGGCGCTTGCCGCTCCCACCTTAATCCTGCCTGATCTCGGCACCGATCGCGTCCCCTCGCTTTCCGTGCGAAGAGGCCAACGCGCAATCGGTGTCGTCTATCAAACGAGCGAAGGCGTTCATCACCGAAACTTCGTACCGACCGCGCTCGCCCGGCGGTACGATTCCTTCATTTTCGTCGATCAAACGACGGCCCTGAAGGAACTTGCGCATCAAGAAAGCAAGAAAGGGCGGCTACCCGAAACATGGCCGTCCGGAATGTAAAATACGATTCTACTTTAGGCGTTAGGCGGGGCCGCTTCGGCGGTCGTTGCCGTCGGGAAAAGACCGGAAAGTTTCAGGAGCAACTCCCGATCGAACCGCTCCTGTCCCGGCTGTTCTGCATCATCCGCCCGGATTCTCTGAATGGCTTCGATCGGAGTAAGGGTCCGCTCCCCTTTTTGAATCGAAGTGAGACGATCGAACTCGTCGGCGAAGGAGAGGAGCTGGGCTTCGATGCTGATTCGATTCCCCCGAAGTCCCTTAGGATACCCGGAGCCACACCAAGTTTCGTGGTGCTGCAAAACGATAGTCTGCACCTTTTCGGGTAAGACCAACTTCCGCTCTTGAATGATCCGTACGGAATGCTCGGGATGGGCCTGGTAGAGTGAGCGCTCTACCGCCGACCATTCCGTTTCACTCTTCGCCAAAACATCCGCAGGTACTTTCGCAAGTCCGACGTCATGTAAAAGAGCCGCCAGAGCGACGTCCTGGGTATTACCGAGCCCAAGCGCAATCGAAAAAAGGCCCGCATAGGTCGAGGTGTTTCCAGAGTGCGAGTAGGCGTCCGATTCTTGAGACGAACTCGCCAGTAACTTCTCGTACCAATTCACCGCCGAGCCAAGACCGATGTACTGACTTAAAATTTTTTGACAATCCTCGACGATCTGTTTGCCCGCGCTGGTGGCAGTCGCACCGCCGGCGAAAAGCTCGCCGAAAACCCCACGAACCGCCTCCCGAATTCGTTCGCTCTTCTCAGTCGAACTCATGGTTTCGCTCGATTGGATGTTCTTCAAGTGATTCGCCGTGTGTTCGAAAAAACGGCTCGCATCCGAGACTGAAATATGGAGCGACTTTTTTACATGCTTATTCAGTCGATCGATCTGCTCCGCATCGATTTCCTCCCCGTTATTTGAGAACTTAATGTATTTCCCGTTCGCCGGTAAATAGATGTACGTATCGAAATCGAGGACCGTGCCTGGAGTAAGGTCGGTGACCTGGACGGCCCGGTAAGCTTTAACCTCTGCGTTCGCCCGAACTAGTGCCTCGTTCATGGAGCGTAATAAAATCGGCTCGTCGAGTGGAAGAAAGAACACGTCATTGAAACCGTTCTTTTTAAGCACCCGCTTATCCGCGCTATTTCCCGCCTCGGTCACCAGAAAAATCTCCTGGTGCTGGCACTGCATTCGAAGGACTTGAGCGAGCTCCTTGAGGGGAATCTCTTCCGGCGGCATTCCGCAAATCACGAGCGCAGGCGCGGGATCGATCTTTTCGAATAACCGATCCAAATCCGCGTCGAGCTCCAGCCACTTCACCTGCGCAGGCAGACGACGCACGGACGGACGAATAACGTCAGACACGGAGACGAGCAGAATGAGCGGTTCAGATGCCATCGTTTACCCGGATAGCTTTTTATGGACTTCTTCAAGTTTTTGCTTAAGCACATCCGTGGTGAATGGCTTGATGACATAACCACTCACCCCGGCTTGCATCGCCTCGACAATCTGGTGCTTTTCCGCTTCGGCAGTCACAAGCAGGAAAGGGAGGTTCTTGAACCGGCTATCTCCTCTTACCCGTCGGAGCAAATCCACGCCGGTCGAATTTGGCATATTCCAATCCGAAATGACGAGCCCGATCGCAGAGCCGGATGCGTTGATCGCCTCCCACCCGAGAGCACCATCCGCGGCCTCTACGAAATCCGTAAAGCCGATTTCTTTACACGTCTTCATCACGAACTTACGCATCGTCATCATGTCGTCCACTACGAGGACCTTCGTCTTAAAATCAAACATGTCGCTTCTCCTTTTTTAATTTTTTTCAGAAAACGGGCGGTCAACACTCACTTCGACTCGGAAATCACCGACGGGCGACGTGAACGGAAGAATAACCGTCGGCCCCGGTGAGATTTGTCGCATTTCGATATTATCGCCACGCACGATCGTCGGGATCGCCTTATCAAGGGTATAACCTTTTTCGTTCAGTACCTTTTTCGCGTGTCCGAAAATCATGTTCAAGAGTTCGCCCGCCCCATCTTCCAGGTCGCGCGTAATCTCCGTATATTCTTCGCCGAGCATCCGGCTCATGATGCCGAGAAAGGTAGCCGACGGGAAACAAATCGAGACCGAACCCGAGAAGGACTTGCTCACGATTCCAATCACCCCGGCGATATCGCTCGTATAGCGCTGATTCGGATCTTTTAAAGCCAGGGGCTTTCCCGTCGCATCGAGCGAGCACTGGACTTTAAGAACATGCAGAACCCCTTCCAAGAATGGATTAATGAAAGCGACGTCGATCGCGGGGCTCTTTCGAGCGGCCGGTGCAGAGGCATCCGCCTTCTTCTCGGATAAATCCTCAAGGGTCACGACGCGAATCGCCGAATCCATTCCCGTCTCCTTAAGCAGGTTTCGCGCAGTGGGGGGAACCCCCAGGGCTAGCAGAGCGATTCCGTGTTTCCGCATCTCGAGCGCGACCCGGGAAACTCCGCGAAGAAACGCGTGATCGAACTCGAACTTTTCGCGGAGATCCAAAACGATCCGAATGATGCCGGAACCACTGATCTTAGCCCGATCGAACGCACCCTGAATGATCTCGATTCCTTCCTGGCCGTTTGCGTGATTCAAGTGATCCTCGCACCGGACAACGAGCGAATTCCCGGCCTGTTCCGTATTAAACTTTGCCATGAGCGCTCCCTCCCCCAGTAGCTGGGGAATAAACCGGCGTTCCAAAGCCGTCAATCGCAGCCAATTTGTCGGTGATCCCGAGTGCGGACTCTGCACCGCCGAGAAAGAGGTACCCATCGGGAGCGAGGCGCTTCGCCAATTGTTCGAGAACCATCCGTTTCATTACGACATCAAAGTAAATCAACACGTTCCGGCAAAAAATAACGTCAAAGGTCCCGATTTCCGCAAGCGGTTTCACCAGATTCAAGGATTGGAATTTCACCAGGTTCCGTACCCGGTCCCCCACCGTCCATCCTCCGTCCGCGCTCTTAAAGTAAGTCTCGAGCACGCGCTGGGGCACTCCCCGCTGCACCTCGAAGGCCGAATACTTCGCTTCTCGCGCTTTTCGCAGAACGGATTCCGAGATATCGGAGCCCAAAATTTCAAAACTCCAATCGCAGATTCCCGGCACTGACTCGAGCGCCTTCATCGCGATGGAATACG
>JBBQMV010000234.1:0-4553 GCA_038329315.1 Bdellovibrionia bacterium
ACCTGCCCGAAGCGGTAGAGATGCGCCATCACCTGAAACTGCCGACGAAGGCGGCCAATATCTGGGCGAGTCACCCGCCAATATTCCTGGGCGGCGTGGCGGGCCTTCGGCGCAAAGACGTAAAAATACGGAATGATGACGAGAACGCAGCCATAGGCCACGCGAAGACCGAAGTGGCGGAGAATAAAGATCAAGAAAGTGTTCCCGAACTTTCCACCGCGGGTAGTTCCGGTCCAGGTCCTCTTCGTCGGTTGGAACTTCCGTGCGGCGAAGTATGTCACTAATCCGAAAAGCAGTCCGAGCAGCGCGCCGACGACGAGCGAACCGAGAAACCACTGACCGAAGTGATGGAGCGCTATCTCGATAACTTCCTTTACACTATCGATGCTTAGATCTTCGAGTGGGGCCGCGACTCCGAAGGCCGCGAGAATTCGATGCCCGGTTAGAATCGATCCGAGGACGAGGAATGGTGCAAGCGGCGGAATCGAAACCTGGGTTCCGATCAGAACCGCGGCGGCATTCAGCCGGAAAAGAAAGGCGACCGCGCCGGCGATCAGAAAGTGGATCCCGAAAAACGGGCTCGTCCCGATTAAGACGCCCGTCCCGACGGCGACGGCCAACCGACGCGGAGATCGGTGGGTTTTCAGCAGGGAAACGACGATGAGCACCGTATTTAAAACCGAGATTCGAACGTTGTCGCGAAACTTATGGAAGTGACTCACCCGCTCGTCCGGCTTCGGATAGTAGACGTCGATTTCGACTTCACGAACGGTCGTACCCGCCCAAATGAGGCGAATGAGGACTTCGATTTCGAAATCGTACTTCCGCGTAAAGAAACGGAGATTCTGGAGCCGAAAAAGCGGATAGAGGCGAAATCCGGATTGGGAATCGGAAACGACCGCGCCGGTTTGGTAACCGACCCAGTGATTCGAAAACTTCCGGCCGAATTTCGAAATTCCCGGAACCGTAGCCGATTCGAATTTACGGGCGCCGATCACGAGATCCCAAGGATGGACTTTCGCAATTTCGGCCAACCGGAGGGCCTCGACCGGATGGTGCTGGCCGTCGCCGTCGAGGGTGACCAGATGGGTGTACCCCTCCGCGACCGAATCGGTGATCGCGTGCTGGATCGCGGCTCCCTTCCCGCGGTTCTGGGGAAAGCGGGAAACTTTCAGGCGATGAGATTCGAACGCCGCCCGAATCTCGTCGCCCCCCGCGCGCAAAATCCCTTCGATCGCTTCGCTCGATCCGTCATCGACGAGAAGAATCGGAAACGGAGTTTCGCGCAAAGTCCGGAGGGTCACCTCCGCGATCGTCGTCGGATTATTGTAGGTCGGAATCGCGATCCGAAGCCGAAGGATCATATCGGCACCGACCGCAGGTACACGGCTTCAATCTCGGCTCGACAGAACTCCGCGAGTTCCAGCGCGCCCGAAAAGTTTTGCGCGGCTGCCGCCTCGATTACCGGCAACGGAGCAAGGGCGACGGGATGCCCCGGGCGAAGCGAAAAAGAACCCTTCGGCCAAGTTTCGCCGGTGCCTCGAATCGCGATCGGAAAAATCGGCACCCCGACTTTCAGTGCTACTAAGAAGGGCGCGGGATTGAATGCGGCGACGCCCGGAAAATCCGGACTCGCGCGAGTCATCTCGGGAAACACGTGCACGACTTCGCCCGCAGCAAGGCGCGCTCCGATTTCGTCCATCGCCTGAACAAACGATTTCAGGTTCTTCCGACGGACCGGAATCTGGCGACTCGTCCACATCACGAACCCGAGGAGCGGGACCGCAAAGAGTCCCCGCTTGGCCAGCACCCGGATTCCGGGAACCCGGGACAGGAGCAGGAAGGTGTCCAAGTGGGAACGGTGGTTCGACACGAGGAGGATCCCGGTTTTCCCGCCGGCCGGAAAACGGGTCCGGAGGGCGGTATAGCGCTCCGTGAACTCGGCGTAGCCGAATTGGAGCCAGGGTTGGACCTTCATTAATAGAGAGATTACCTCGTGGAGGATCGCGTCCGAAACCCTTTGGAATCGTGGAAAGGCGAGCGATATCAAGAGGGCGAGCCAGTAAACGGAAAGTCCCATCCCGAGCCCGAGCACCAGGGAGGTCAAAACGAGGTATAAAAACCAGCCGAAGCCGGAGATGGAATCGAACGGAAATGATTTTGACTCCACAAACCAGGGTATTGTATTTCTTTCGCAAAAAGGCAAGCAAACTACGCGGATATTCCGATGAACGCACCCCCTGAAAAACTCGCATTAGTGACCGGAGCATCCTCCGGAATTGGCCAAGCGATCGCGCTGCGCCTGGCGCGCGACGGCTTCCGCATCCTCGTGCACTATAATACCGGCCGCGCCGGAGCCGACGTCACGCTCGCCGCGATTCGCGAAGCGGGCGGAACCGCCGATTTGATCCAATTCGACGTCACCGATCCGGCGGCGATCGACACTGCACTCGATGCCCACGCGAAAGAATTTCCAAACCTTCCGATCTCGGTTCTCGTGAACAACGCGGGCCGGACCGCAGACACCCTCCTCGGGCTCATGTCGAACGAAGCATTCGACTCCGTCATGCGTACGAACGTGAATGGTCCGTTCTACCTCATGCGCTGGTGCGTCCGGAAAATGCTTCGGGCCCGCAAGGGTTCGATCGTGAACATCGCATCACTGGCGGGCCAAACCGGAAACGCGGGCCAAGCGAACTACGCCGCGAGTAAGGCCGCGCTCATCGCGATGACGAAGACGCTCGCGATGGAGGTCGGTGTCCGAGGTATCCGCGTAAACGCCGTTTCTCCAGGCCTCATCGAAACCGATATGATCGCGGAAATTCCGCAGATCGAAAGAATCATCGAACGGATTCCCCTTGGCCGCGTCGGCAAGGTCGAAGAAGTTTCGGGCGTCGTCTCGTTCCTCTGCTCTCCGGACGCGACCTACATCACCGGCCAAACGATTAGCGTAAACGGGGGGCTCTTCCCCGCTTGAATTTAAACCCCCGACGGACGGACGTCCTCATCATCGGCTCCGGCATTTCTTCCCTCACCTCCGCCGCACTTCTCGCTAAGAAGGGAAAATCGGTTCGTGTGCTCGAGGCCTATAGTAAACCCGGCGGGTACATGCACTCGTTCTCGCGCTTCGGCGAGACCTACGACACCGGCGCCCACTACACTGGCGCGCTCGGACCCGGCCAACCCTTCCACACGATTCTCGATTACCTCGGCGTCTACCGCGAGGATCTCTTCGAGCCACTGGCGGATGATTCCTTCGACGTTTTCCGGTTTCCGGATTTCGAGGCCTCGTTCTCAAAGGGGTACGACCGGCTGATCCCGCGCTTGATCGCGCAGTTCCCCGATGAAGCCGACGCGATCCGGATCTACTTCGCCCGCGTTCAGGCGACAGTAAAGAACTTCCCTCACTACGAATTCTCGGATCGTTCCGAGCTTGATCTCGCCGGTACCGGACTCGACGTCTCGCTCGCGTCGGTGGTCGAACCCCTCACGAAGAACCCGAAGCTGAAGTGCGTCCTCTATGCCTACTGCGTGCTCCACGGTGTTTATCCCGAAGAAGCGCCGTTCGGCTTTCACGCGATCATGACCGACTCGCTCATCCGTGGCGCCTACGGCCTCAAGGGCGGTGGCGACCACCTCGCGAAAGCCTTCGTCAGCCAAATCGAAGCGAAAGGCGGCGAGGTGCTCACGAAGAAGCGCGTGACCGAAATTCGCGTCGTGGACCGCATGGCGAAAGAGGTAGTCACCGAAGATGGAAGTGTTTATTCGGCGGAATGGATCATCGCGGGAATCCACCCGAAAGCCGCGTTCCGCCTTCTAAAGGACGAGCACGGAAACGCGCACGACCCGTTCACTCCGGTCTTCCGCGAGCGAATGCAGAATCTCCGGGAGAGCCTGGGCATCTTCGGTATCTACGCCACCACCACCGGCGCGCCGCCTGTCGATCCGCAACGGAACTTTTACTATTTCGATTCCGCCGATCCAGAAACCTTCTTCGATACGCGCACTCCGGACGAGGCGCCGAAGGCCGTTTTCCTCTCGTCGGCGAATCGCCGCCCGCGCCCCGACGCGAAGCAGTTCGCCTTCTCCCTCCATGCGGCCGGTCCGATCGACTGGTTCGCGGAACACCGCGGATCTCGGTACGGAAAACGTCCGGCCGAGTATGCGGAACAAAAAGAAAAATTCGCGGAGAACATCTTTCGCGCGGTCGAGCGTTACGAACCCGGCCTTCGCGGGAAGGTCGGAAAATACGTCTCCTCGACCCCCCTCACTCACCTGCACTTTAACGGAAGCGAAGACGGCACGAGCTACGGACTTTACCATTCGATCGCGAACACCGGCGCACGCGCGATCGGTCCGCGCACAAAAGTCATTAACTTGCTCCTCACTGGGCAGAGCACCCTTTTTCCGGGACTTCTCGGCGCCGCCGTTTCGGCGCTTCGGACGACCGGCCACATCATCGGCATCAAACCCGTCATCGAGGAGCTTCGCCTTCTCGGGAGGAAAAATGAAAGTTTACAGCACCGGCCAGGGAACGTTGACCTCGCTCGGGA
>JBBQMV010000235.1:0-4542 GCA_038329315.1 Bdellovibrionia bacterium
GTCGAGGCCATTTTCGTGTAGGTCGCCGTCGGATCGGTGACTGGAGGGTGCACGGTCGCCGCGTTCGCGTTGAACGTGACCTTACCGGCTTTCGCACCGGATTCCGCATCGTGGAGGTAGTACGTACCTGAACCGCTCGCCGTCGTGCTCGTGATCTTCACTTCGTAGGCATCGACGTACGTCTTTCCGGCGGGATTCACTGCGCCGGGGGCGAGCGAACGGACGTAGGTGGACGTATTCTGGTGCGGGATCAAGCCCGAACCGTGAATGATGTGCGGACCCTTCGCATCCATATTAATGAATCGGAGAGTGACGCCGCCCGCGTGGGCTAAGAGATTCACCGGTTGCTTAGCCGCCACACCGGTCCCTGCATTCACGAGATCGGTGCTCCACAGGACGGCATTCAGCGCGTTCCCCGTACCGATCGTGATTTCGAAAACCGGATTAACCGCGAAATCGGTTTGCATCTGGGATTCTTTACGAACCGCGCCCGCAGCTTCGCGCGCGACGATGTGATAGTGGAGCGCGAGGTCCGGGGCTGCCTGGGTCGTGGTGGCGTGGACGTTGAAATTGTAGTTCGAGTTCGGAGCGACCGCGACCACCGAAGGAGTGATGGTAAATCCGATTTGAGATTTCGTATCGACTTGCTGAATTTCGTCATATTCAACGGAGAGTCGGATCGAACCGGAGTACGCGCCCGTGTGAAGCGTGTAAGGCTCGTCCATTTGGGCGCCGAGATTGATGGAAGCAGCTTGTACTCCCGTCAGCGAAAAGTTCGACCCGGCCGGAACCACCTGAAAGGTGCTCGGATCGGCCGAACCGGGACCCCCCGTATTCGTTTGAGACTGGGAACTCGACGTCGAAAGGAGCGCGGATGACATCCCGCTCTTCGGCGCAATACACCCAGGAATAAGACTCAGTGCAATCGCAAATCCGGCGGACGCGCCGGCGCGTAACGGAATGTTTCTCATCGGATCCCCCTGAAAACGGACAGAACACTAACCCCAAAAGTTAGTTTATCCCCGTCGTTAACAGTTTGTAATGTGGCGAATTTGACCCACTTTTTTGGGCCTTTTTTCGGCACTTTGGCCAGAAGGTTGGCAGATTCCGGAAATCCACAACGTGGATCTCCGTGAAAGCAGAGCTCTTTTCCGCGAGTCATCTCGGCCCCGACCTTGCTTCTTAAGAGGGTGAGGGAAACCCCCTCAGGAGCCGATACGAATTTATGGTCCGCGCTTCGCCATTTCTTACCTTCGCTGTCTTCTTCGTCGGGCTTTCGCTCGGCTCGTCGGGCGTGCGCGCAGATCCACCTCAGGGGACACTGAACCGCTCGATTTCGACCTCCGGTCCGATCTCGGCTCCGCCGGCGGGTGCTCCACCTCGGAATTGGAGCCAGGAAACCGAAGCGACCTGCGGAATGGCGTGCCGCTATCACCATGCAAACGATAATCTCACGATGCAGGCGCTCTACCTCGTCACTAAAGTTTCAAAGGTCCAAACCGCAATTAAGGCGGATCCGAAATCGGCGGAAGCCCGTATTACTCTCGGCGCGTTTTGCACCGACGGAGCGGAAGACCTGGATGCCTGCTTTAACCGCTACAAAGACTTCCAAAAACTCGCCCTGCTCGATATTCGCCAAGCGATCGGGAAGAACGAAGATTCGATCGCGCGCCTGACCACGGGCAGGAAAGCCGACGGAACGGTTCCGAACGAAACCGCGATCTCTTTTTCGAGCGGTGAAGAGGAGCATCCTTACGTTCCCGATGTACCGACTCTCTCGGATCTTGAGAACTCGTACCTCCAAGGTAAGCTCAAGCCGGCAGGCCAAGCCTACTCGCGCGCCGAAATTCAGAAATGGAGCGAGAGCCTGATCATCAATGATCCGAGGACGCGTTATCTTCAGTTCTCGAAAACTCCGGCCGTCGGCAATCCTTATCAAGAGGAGAAGAGTTCGTACTCGGTCTATATGGAGCAGCGGGACGATAACGGAAATTCGGCCGGCCCGGATGGTCGGGCCGTAAAAATCTATAAGGACGCCGAAAAGAGCGTGCAGGAATTCGCGAAGGACAAGGACAAGAAGATCGACGGCAAAAATAAGGTTGTCGCGCCTTCGAAGTCGCTGAAAAAAGACGACTCCATATCATACGAAGCTTTCGTGCAGGCGCGTTCGGTGATTAATACGAAGATCCAAGGAGACGAGCAGCGGCGCGACCAAGAGGCCAAAGATCGGCGTCTCGCCAGCCAAAAACCGAACCCGCAGCCGAGTGCGGGCGCTTCACCGGAACCGAAAGACGACGACAACGCTGATTCTCGCGCCGCACGCGAAGTAAAAGTAACCACGGCCGGTAGTGGTGCTCAGGTGCCGCACGCCTACCATACCTTCGGTCCCGACGAGAACGTCGACCCGCCGAAGGAAATGAAGAACTCACGCTACATCAAATATGATCTCGGCGACTTGATGTTTGATATCGATCAGAAATGATCGAATTAGATCTGCGAAAGCCAGATGACGACTCGACTCATGCCGGCCGGGATCGGTTTTTTCGAGCGGTTCTTATACCAGGTGAACGTCTCGCTGAACGGAAGGTTTTCGCTCGGAGTTCCCGCGAGGCGCTCAAGCTGGATTTTGAGCGGGGCAATCACCGCGATCGGAACGAGAATGTCGAATTGGATTCCGCCCGGCGCTTCGACTCCGCCAATTCCCGACGTGTTTTCCGGGACCCCGGTTTCCTTCAGGGCTTTTAGTATCTCTCCGCGGACAATCGTCGGGGCGTCGGTCTTCAAATTGAAACGCCAGATTTCCGATTTTCCGACCTGTACGTCGGATTCGACTTCGACTCCGGCCGAATTTTCGGCTTCACCTTCGGAGCTTGCGAGTTCTTCGCCCTCCTCTGCATCGCCCTTTCCGCGCACGAGCGGTACGGCCTGATTGGAAAGGTCTTCGGCGGCGATCATCGTTTGAAGCCGCTTTTCCATGCGGGCTTCGTACATTTCCCGCGCAATCGGTCCAAGCCGAATTCCGAGGACGACGACTGCCGCAATCGAAGCGCCTTCGATTAGAAGGCGGACAGCGACCGGGAGATCTCTCCAAACCGCGCGTGGATTCGAGAAGAAACGGCGGAGACGGCGAATCGGAAAAGAAAGCGGATCTTCGCGCAGTTCGATCGGCATGACCGCGCGCGGCTGGTGGTAAAGGACTTTCAGAAGTTCGCGAAGGTGTTCAGCGTGTTCCTGGCAGTCGTCGCACTGGGCAAGGTGCTCGTCGAACGCGTGACGAACTTTCGACGAAAGAAGTCCGTCGAGCGCGTCCGTCATCCGATTCATCGCCTCAAAACACCCGATCCGGGTTTCCGAGTCGTGGGTTCGCTCATGCCGTTCCATACTCACCTCCGTAGATCCAGGATTCGAGCATGCGGAGCGCTTGGAGGCGCTGGAGGCGAGCGCTGGCCTCCGGAACTTCGAGAACTGCGGAGACTTCCGAAACGGGGATGCCATATTTATCCCGGAGGATCAGCAGGCACTGGGATTCGATCGGAAGGCGGTGAAAGTAGGAATCGAAAAACCGGAGCCGCGCGCGCGGATCGGGATTCGAATCGAGCATGACCTGTTCGGCGGGGGTCAGAAGCCGCGGACTCCGTTTTTTCATTCCGCGGAGTTCGCGAAACGCGATTTGGAGGATCCATGGGCGCTCGTAGCGTTCGAATTTTTCAGTCCGCCGGCGGCGAGCGAGGGTGCGCAAGATCGAACGGTAGGCGTCGGGCGCGTCTGCGGGACTCCAGAGCATCGTTTGGCAGAGATCGTAGAGTAAATCGCCGTAGGTCAATACGACTCCGTCGATCCAGTCGTCGCTTTTACGCGTGTCGCGTGTACTCGGAGCTGTTTTAGGCACTTTCCGAGTTTAGACCGGTTAGTTCGAATCGTCGAGGTCTTCGTCGTCCTTCGAGTCGTCGCGTAGAAGGTTCATGTAGATCTTCCACCGGTCAGGAGTCTTTGAAACCGTCATCCGAATCGCGGTCGCTGGGAGCCAAGTCGGCCGGAACGCCGAGCGTACGAGATTCATTTTTGCCTGATTCGGAGTGCGCCCGCCTTTTTTCTGATTGCATGGCTTACAGGCGGTCACAATATTTTCCCAGCTCGTGCCGCCACCTTGGACGACGGGCATCACGTGATCGAGAGTGAGGTGGGATTTTAGGAAACTGTTTCCGCAATATTGGCAGCGGTGCTGGTCGCGGATGAAGACATTCGTGCGTGAAAATCGGACGATCTGTTTCCGTTTTTTCAGCGGGATATATTCGAGTAAACGAAGAACGGCCGGAACACGAATCGTAAGCTTTACGGTTCGAACTTCCTTTTCGGATTCTTCGATGACTTCGACTTTGCCTTGAAAGAGTAATTGGATCGCGCGCTGCCAGGTGACGATCTGCAAGGGTTCGAAACTGGCATTCAGTACGAGAGCATGCCCCATTCATTATTATAGGAACATTCGATAAAAAAGCGCAAATCGGCGGATTCTGCAGTGCTTTACAGCCGACCTGGCTGCCA
>JBBQMV010000236.1:0-4529 GCA_038329315.1 Bdellovibrionia bacterium
GATTTCAAGGGCATGAGCTTTACGGCCGCGGATTTCGCGGAAGTGACCTCGCTCGACGCGGATAAGTGGAAGCGGGAAGTCGCCTCCTCGGCCGAGTTCTTCGCGAAGTTCGAGGGAAAGGCCCCGAAAGAATTCGCGGCGATTCAAGCTAGCATCCTCGATCGCTTTGCGGCGGGCGGCTCGTCGTCGATCCGCTCGACCTCGGCTAACGGCGAAGCTTCGATCTAACCGAAATCTAATTTTCGAGCCGATTCCGGCTTGTTTTCGGGTTTTGTGCAACGCGTACTTGCTCAAAGGCTCGTATTGCGAGTTAGCGGCCTTTTTTCGGCTATTTCGGAATTTTTAATTTCGATCTGCCTATCATCGCTTGGTGAGTTCGTTCCATGGAGGAGCGAGCCGAACTTTCGGTCCCCCGAAACCTCGACGACGACAAGGATGTGATCATGAAACGACTTCAAGCCCTTCGTTTTACCCTCGCCGTATTTACCTCTCTCGCACTCGTACTCACCGCTACCGCCAGTGATGCCATCCCCGCTTGTATCGCCGTCGGTAGAAACCTTGGCGTAAACAACTCTCAAGTTTCCGGTTGGAAGAGGACGACGAAAAATCAGTTCCTCGCCCGCGCCCATGTGCACGGTCGGCTGACGAAAGTTTACCCGGTTAAAAACGGACACGACCATTTCGAGATCGAGTTCGACGGAGCGACCCGGGACGTTCTCGAAGTCGTCTACAGCCTCGACTTCGGTAATCTTCCGAAGCTCGCCCTCGGTATGGAAGTCGAAGCCTGCGGCGACTACATCACTTCGAACGCGGCGACGAATCAGTATCCGCCATCTCCGGACGGAGCCATCATCCACTGGATTCATCGGAATCCGAGCGGGAAAGGGCATGACTCCGGCTATCTCGTTCTGGACGGACGCCTCTTCGGCCAAGGCTCGGGCCAAGGTTCTGGGAACTGACCCGAAGTAATTGACCTGAAGTAACTGAATCGACCGGCGCTTAAGTTGCCGGAATCCTCATAAAAAGGGGGATGTGTCGCTCGCGACACATCCCCCTTTTTATTCCGCTTTTCCGAACATTGCCCACGAACTCTTTGGCCCAATAAAACCGTCATGAGTCTGACATGACGCATTATGCGCTGGGGCGCGTCGTGTCATTATCTTTCTTAGGGTTCTCCCAATGTTGTACGTCGATGGAGTGGGAAATGATTCAGGCAAAGACTTTAGTATTCTGTGCGTTGTTAGGGGTTAGCGCTTCGGCTTGTGCGCCGAAGGAAAAACAGCACGATTCATTCCTGCAAGTGGACGCTCCATTTCAGGATTTCGTTCATAATTTTGAAACGGTTTCGGCTGAAGAAGGCCAATCCGTGTCCATCAGCGACCTCGTCGTCCAGTTTGGCAATACGCCAACCCTGAACGAAACGGGTGTCTGCGAATGGGCGGACAATGAAACGCCAAAGATCACCGTCAATCAGCGCATCTGGAACACGCTGAACGACTACGACAAGCAAGAAGTCATCTTCCATGAACTCGGCCACTGCGTGCTCAAGCGCGTGCACCAGAACTCGGAAATGATGGCTTACAACGGCACCGTGCAAGTCGCCGCTTCGATCATGTACCCCTACCGCATCTCGGGAACGATCTACCGGGATAACATCACGCACTATCACGACGAACTCTTCGACGTTACGAAGAAGAACCAGTTCTAGGCCTGTTTTTTATAAAGCTCTTCCAGATCCTCGAATTCGAGGAGGGTATGGAGGAGTTTCGCCTTCGGATAGTTCGTGCGAAGAAACGTGTCGTAATTCGGGTCGCGCTCACGCAGTTCCTGCGTGAATTTAAACTGCGCTTGAAAGGCGTGCGCTTCGGCTTCGATGAGCAGTTCTTGAGACCGCGCGGTTTTTCCGGCCCAAACGTTCGGCTGAAGCGCGTGCGAAATTTCGTGCACCAGGAACGGCGCGAGTACGCCAATCGGGCTCTCGTAATCGAGAAAGATCGTGCCTTCTTTGCCTTCGGTGACGAGGCAGGCGCCGATCGGCTGGCCTTCCGGAATGACGTTCCGGAGTTTCGCGACGATGTCGCGCGGGTACGGAGCGATCTTTACTTGGCCCCGCTTTAAGAGCGGAAGAAACTGCTCGAGCAGTTCGCGACCGGTCACTGTCCGTGCGATGAGTTTCATCACCGGTTCCGGATTTGCATTGGCGATGGTTTCTGAATAGGCACCCGTCATACCCTTCACGTTTCGGCGGGGGGGGCGGATTGCCTTACGAAAATCGAGGATTTCCATGCGATCTGTTTTACTGCTCGTTTTGCTCGTCGCTCTCTTCACCGCTATTCCTACCGCCACGCCCGCCTACGCGGTGAAGGACTTTCGGGAGGCGAAACGCATCGCCACCCAGCTCCACGCCGCTCGCGGGCTGACGCTGTATTGTCGCTGCCATTACTCAGGTAAAGCGATCGACATGCGATCCTGCGGCCTCATCCCGGCGAGGGACCCCCGGCGGGCGGCTCGGCTCGAATGGGAGCACGTCGTTCCCGCAGAAGCCTTCGGGCAGTCGTTCGTCGAATGGCGGGACGGTGGCCCACGCTGCCGGTCGGGCCGGACGCCGTTTCGCGGCCGAAAGTGCGCGGAGACGAACGCCGTCTTTAACCGAATGGAGGGCGATCTTTACAATCTCTTCCCCGAGGACGGGGAGGTGAACGGGCTCCGCTCGAACTACTCGATGGCCGAAATCGGGACACTCGGCCATTTCGCCGGGATCTCGTTCGGGGGCTGCAAAGCCGTAGTTTTCGAATCGAAATTCGAACCCATGGATTTCGCGAAAGGGACGGTCGCCCGCGCCTACCTTTACATGGACGGGGAGTACCCCGGCCATGGCATCATCTCGGACAAGAACCGAAAGCTTTTCCTGGCTTGGGACACCTCCCACCCGGTAGAACCTTGGGAATGCGACCTCTACCGAGAGATCCGAAAGATTCAAACCGATGAAAATCCAATCCTCGCTACTCGCTGTAAGAGCCTTCCGCGCTGAGCACATTCCGGCACCTTCGGACATCGTCACGAAAATCGCCGGACTCCGGCTGGCCCAGGCGATCGCGCGCGGACGCCCGATCGATCTCGAAATCGGCTGCGGCGTCGGCTGGCATCCGATTCGGTACGCCCAGGAAAATCCGGATCGCACCCTCGTTGCGATCGAAAAAACTTCGGAAAAATACGAGAAGTTCGGCGAACGGCTCAAGCGCCACCCAGAGCTCACGAACTTGATCGCCGTTCACGCGGACGCCGTCGCATGGGTGACGCACTTCGCGCCCGCGGGCACGTTCGACCGCATCTTCCTACTCTATCCGAATCCGAACCGAAAGAATGCGTCCGCGCGGTGGATTCGCATGCCGTTTTTCGGGCGCCTTCTCGAAACGCTGAAGCCGGGCGGCAAGATCGAGTTCCGCACGAATCTGCCGGAGTATGCCGACGAAGTTCGCCGGGTCGGCGTCGAGGGGTGGGGGTTGAAACTTCGAGATGAGAGGCGGCTCGATCCTCGCGAAGTCGATGTTTCGGCTATGCGCACGCACTTCGAGCAGAAGTATCTCGCTCGGGGCGAAACCTGCTTCGCGCTGACTCTCGAGTCAAAAGCCTGACGAAGTCGCGACTATTCGCGGAATGCTTCGCTGACGATCCGGCAACCGCGCGACTCGGTGAGTGACGCCGTCGGCGTCCGATCTTCGATGGTCTTCGCGAGCGCGACGTAAGCGGCGGCGTGAACCGCGACGCATTTTTCACGAGCCGCTTCCACGTTTTTCGAAATCACGGTCGGCGTTCGCTCGACGGGGAGATCTTGGGTGCTCGGAAGGGCCGGAGCGCCACAGTCCACGCGGGCCGCGCAGACAAACCGCGCCGGAGCGCTCGCTTGCGCGGCGCTTGCCGAAAGAAGCAGGGCGAAAAGAGCGATCGAATGAGTATTCAAAATTCGATTCATGGGACACCTCAAGGGTTGGTCGATTCATCGACGTAATCGTCCCATTGTACCCCGCACGTTCGAGGAAACAGTCGGCAATTAAGTGCCCTATTGCCGAAGTGAAAGTCTAGCTTTTTACCTAAGCATGCTACGCTCAGAGCATGTCTTGGCTTCGGCGATCTTGGCGACGGCTACAAGCCGGTCCGAAGTTTGATCTTCCTTACATTCTCGCCCGGGCGAACCCCGGAGCGCCGCTTTCCGAACGGGTAGAATTTTGCGAACGCCTCTTCGACTGGATTCGGTACACCGGCGGCGGGAAAACGACCCCGCACGCGCGCATTCGTTTTCTCCTTCAGCTCCTCGAGCGTAAACCGGAGTGGAAAGAAACCTCCGCGGAGACCATTCGCAGCATCTTGCGCGAAACTTCCGCCTATCGCCTTTTCTACGAAACCGGAATTCCGCACGGTGGAACGTTCATTCGCGAACTCCTATTACGGATGACCCACATTGCGCTTCCCGTTTCCGAAGATTCGCCGGAACTTGCCGCGATTCTCGGTCGGATCTTTTACGACGTCGA
>JBBQMV010000237.1:0-4522 GCA_038329315.1 Bdellovibrionia bacterium
CCGAGGAGCGCGTTTAGAATCGTAGTCTTTCCCACGCCCGAGTGACCGCAAAAAGTCGCGAGCTTATCGCCGAGAATATTCCGAAGGCCCGCGAGGCCGGCGCCGGTCTTTGCGCAGGTTTCGACGACGGTAAACCCGATATCGCGGTAAAGCATCCAGGGCCTCGGCGAGCCCGCGGTCAGAAGATCGCCCTTCGTAATGCAAAGAACCGATTCGATCCCCGCGACCTGGGCCGCGACCTGGAACCGATCGACTAAGCCCGGAGAAAAGTCAGGTTCTTGGCTCGCGGCGACGATCACGAGCATATCGATATTCGCGACGATCGTGTGGCGCATCGTACTCTCGGGCGCTGGGCGCGAAAGGAAGTTCCGACGTGCACAAACGCCATCGATCACTCCGTCCCGGCTTCCCATGGGTTCGAATTTCACGCGGTCGCCGACCGCGACGGGCGCGCGCTCGCGCATCTCGGGCGTCGGCAGTCGGGCTTTTCGGTAGGTACACGCGAATTCCTTGCCTTCGGCATCCTTCACTTTGCATTGGTTCGGAAAAACTTCAACGACCGTACCGTTCGCTTCCTCGATCGGAAGGTAGTCCATTTTCGGCTTCGTCTTTTTTGCCGTACGACCGGTCCCGTGAGCGCCGCGCTCTTTATCGGAATCGAGATAGTCGTCGTCGTCGCCGCGGTACTTCGGGGTCATCGAGTTATTGCCCGTATTTCAGGGTGAAGTTACCGATCAGTCCGGTCTTACAGTCACAGGGCGGGAGGTGAATTCGAGTGAACTCCTGGGATAGGCAGGAGTTGAATTCGGATTGATGCGGCCAAGCGGGTCCCGAATCGACGTCGGCCTTAACGATTTCACCCGAAAGTCCACCGCGATAATCAATCAGGGCTTTCAAAGGCTTCCTGTCCCCGTGCTTCGCATAACATTTTCGAAACGCTGGCTCGTGCTTGCGAATGACCTTCGTCGCGGCCATCTGATATTCATCTGGCATCAGCGGAGCTTCAGTCTTCATGTCAGTCGGAAATAGGATCGGAAGTTTTCCTCGGGTTCCGCGGGTCTCGACGCCAGCGTACGCAGGAAAATTCAACCCGCGAAATACCTTCAGAGCGCACTGATCGAAGGCATCGTTCGAAACGTACGGGCTGTCACCACTTTTTTCGATGTCGGCGAACGAAACTTCTCCGGAGGAGTTCGTTTGGTAGGCGATCCAGATTTGAACCGGTTTCGCATTCCCGTAACTCGCATAACAAGGCGCGAACTTCGGATAGCTCGCGAGGTAGAAATTTTTGAATTCGTCCTGCGACTCACTCGAAATCGACTGCCCAGCGCAGCCGACTGTACTGAGCAGGATGAGAAAAAAGCCGAACATTTTCATGCCCCGACCCTAACGCGAGAGGCCGTAAGCTTTCAACGCCAAACGGGTAAGCTTGAAGGCTACCAGCGATGATAAGCGGGATGGCCGGGTTTCACGGCAACGAAAGTTCCACGACAAGTCGCACAAACCTTCCCGCCCGCCTCTAAAGTCGCTTCGATCACGGCTTTTCCTTCACCGGATTCGGCGACATGCGCGCGAAGATAGACCGGACCGTTCGTCGGCGTCGGGCGCTTTAAAGTGACGTGGAAGTCGGCGGTCACCGTACACGGCGGCTCAGCGAGGCCGCCCTTCAGCATCAGATGGTAGGCAGCCGTCCAATTCGAATGACAATCGAGGAGCGCGCCGATGATTCCGCCGTTCAGCATCCCCGGAAACGCCTCATGGTAGGATTCGGGCGTCCAGATGGCTCTCACTTCTGTAGAGCCATCCTCCGTCTGGATAGGAACACTGTTAATTTGAAGGCCCTTCGGATTCGCCGGACCGCATCCAAAGCAAATGCTCTTCGGGGCGTACTTCCGCTGGAGTCCCGGTTCGTTCGTCAGTGTGAAAGGGGCGCTGGGTAACGGTTCCATTCCGATCCTCCGTCTTTTATAGTGATCACTATGGCTTATTCGCACAAGCGCGTCGAATCGAAGTGGCAGAAATATTGGGACGAGAACGAAAGTTTCAAAACCGTCCTCGATCCGAAAAAGCCGAAGTACTACGTACTCGACATGTTCCCGTATCCCTCCGGCTCCGGCCTTCACGTCGGACATCCCGAGGGTTACACCGCGACCGATATTCTCGCGCGCTATAAACGCACGAAGGGATTCTCGGTTCTCCACCCGATGGGATGGGATGCGTTCGGCCTTCCCGCGGAACAGCACGCGATTCAAACGGGAACCCATCCCGCGATTACGACCAAGACCGCGATCGGAAATTTCACCCGCCAGTTAAAGATGCTCGGCTTCTCCTACGACTGGACTCGCGAAATTTCGACCGCCGAGCCTTCGTATTA
Organism: Bdellovibrionia bacterium; assembly: GCA_038329315.1. Lineage (GTDB taxonomy): Bacteria > Bdellovibrionota > UBA1018 > UBA1018 > UBA1018 > JACMQW01. The sequence goes on from JBBQMV010000237.1 coordinate 2,375, forward strand.
CAAATGGACCCAGTGGATCTTCAAACGCCTCTACGATCGAGGCCTCGCTTATAAAAAAGAAGTTCCGGTCAATTGGTGCCCGGCGCTCAAGACCGTGCTCGCGAACGACGAAGTCATCGACGGAAAATCCGAACGCGGCGGTCATCCGGTCCACCGCGTCCCGATGAACCAGTGGATGCTGAAGATCACCGATTACGCCGAGCGCCTGCTGAAAGACCTCGACGGCGTGAACTGGCCGGAAAGCACGAAGGACCTCCAGCGGAACTGGATCGGTCGTAGCGAAGGACTTCAGATGAAGTTTGCTATTGCTGGCGCGCCTGACGGCGTGACCGCCGGCTCGTCGGAACAGATCGAAATCTTCACGACCCGGCCGGACACGCTCTACGGCGCAACTTACCTCGTACTCGCTCCGGAGCATCCGCTCGTGGCGAAACTCACCGTCGCCGGCCAGAAAGCCGAAGTCGACACCTACGTCGCGGCGGCCTCGCGGAAATCCGAAATTGCGCGCCAGGAACAGACGAAGGAAAAAACCGGGGTGTTTTCGGGTACGTACGCCGTGAATCCGGTGAACCAAGAGAAGATCCCCGTCTGGATCGCCGATTACGTGATGATGGGTTACGGCACCGGCGCGATCATGGCCGTTCCGGCTCACGACGACCGCGACCACGATTTTGCAAAGGCGTTCTCTTTGCCTATCATAGAAGTCGTGGAACCCGCGGATGGCGCAGCCGCCGAAGGCTGCTTTACGGGTGAAGGAAAATCGATCAACTCGGGCACTCTCACCGGGCTCTCGACGAAGGATGCGAAAGAAAAAATCATCGCCGCCATCGAAAAAGAGGGCCGCGGGAAGAAGACCGTCAATTACAAACTCCGCGACTGGCTCTTCTCCCGCCAACGCTACTGGGGCGAGCCATTCCCAATCGTGCACTTCGAAGACGGAACGCGCTCGACGGTCGACGACGAATACCTTCCGGTATCGCTGCCGGAAGTAAAATCTTACGAACCGACAGGCACCGGCGAATCGCCACTCGCCGCGATCACCGACTGGATGAATACGACCGATCCGAAGACCGGAAAGAAGCTCCGGCGCGAAACCGATACGATGCCTGGATCCGCGGGTTCGTCTTGGTACTTCCTGCGCTACTGCGATCCGACGAACGATAAAGAACCGTGGTCCCGCGAAGCCGAAAAATACTGGATGCCCGTCGATCTTTACCTCGGCGGACCAGAACACGCTGTGGGTCACCTCCTCTACGCTCGGTTTTGGACGAAGGTGCTCTTCGACGCCGGACTCGTGACTCACGACGAACCGTTTAAGCGCCTCGTTCACCAGGGCATGATCCTCGGAGAAGACGGCGAGAAGATGTCGAAGTCGCGGGGGAACGTAATCAATCCCGACGACGTCGTGAACGAGTTCGGCGCGGACACGCTCCGGATCTACGAAATGTTCATGGGACCACTCGATCAGGATAAGCCCTGGTCGACGACTGCGATCTCCGGATCATATCGCTTCCTCGCGCGCGCTTGGCGGATCTTCCTCGAAGGAAAAGAAGACCAGGAAATCGATACGCTCATCGTGAAGGACGAAGCGGCTACCGAAGAAGATCTTCGGATAACCCATAAAACGATCCAGAAAGTCACCGACGACATCGAGGGACTCCGGTTTAACACCGCGATCTCCCAGATGATGATGTTTGTGAATCACTTCACGAAGGAACCCCGTAAGCCTCGGGCGTGTCTGAAACCGTTCGTCCAACTCCTTCACCCTTTCGCACCCCACATGGCGGAAGAACTCTGGGAGCGGATCGGCGAGAAAGAAGCGCTCGCTTACGCCGCGTGGCCGGCATTCGATCCGAAGTACGTGACGGAAGACGCGATGACGATCGCGATTCAGGTCCTAGGGAAGACCCGCGGCACGGTGTCGGTTCCGGTCGGATCCGACCAAGCGACGGTCGAGAAGGCCGCCCGCGAGATCGCCCAGGTCGCGTCGCAGCTCGAAGGGAAAACCGTGAAGAAGGTCATCTTCGTGCCCGGTAAGATCCTAAACTTCGTGGTCGGTTAAGGCCCGCGCCTTGCCTTACCCGGAATTCGACGAATATTTCGATTCGCTCCAGAAGTCCTGCCTACCGGGGATCTGGTCTCGCGGCG
>JBBQMV010000238.1:0-4520 GCA_038329315.1 Bdellovibrionia bacterium
GCCGGCGTCGCTTTCGAAGCACTCAATAACATCCAAACACCAAACCCTTTCGGCCCGATGCTCGTCATCCTGAACGATAACCAGATGTCGATTTCGGAAAATGTTGGTGGCATTCACCAGATTCTTTCGAAAGGCCGAGCCGCGGAATACTTCGGACTGTTTGGATTCGATTATGTTGGCCCGGCAGATGGGCACGACCTTCCGACGCTGCTTGCGACGTTGAATGGGATTTGTTCGGAAAAGCCGGCACGTCCCATCCTCCTTCACTTGATGACCCAGAAAGGAAGGGGGTACTCGCCTGCAGAAGCCCGCCCGGCTTTCTATCACGGAGTTGGTCCGGTTCAGCCGACCGACGTTTCTGGAAAAACGAAAACGAGTGATGAGGCGAAGGCGTCCGCCGCCGAGAAGAACTGGAGCGACCTCTTTTGTGAGACCCTGATTCGCGCCGCCGAAAAAGATCCGAAGATCGTCGCGATCACCGCGGCGATGGGGGATGGAACGGGTCTTCTTCCATTCGCAAAACGGTTTCCCGATCGTTTCTTCGACGTCGGCATCGCCGAACCTCACGCTGCCACGTTCGCGGCTGGCCTCGCGGCAAACGGCTGGAAACCCGTCTGCGCGATTTACTCGACGTTTCTTCAGCGTTCGTTCGATGCGATCATTCACGATATCGCACTCCAAAAATTACCGGTCGTCTTCGCAGTCGATCGGGCGGGCCTCGTCGGCGCCGACGGACCGACCCACCACGGAGTTTTCGACCTCGCCTACGCGGGCCTCGTTCCGGGAACTAAAATTTATACGCCGGAAGTTGGCGGTGATCTCGAAGGCGCGCTCGCCGCCGCACTCGACTCGGGGGCACCATCTTTTGTTCGCTATCCCCGTGGAAAAGCCGCGAATGACCCGCGTCTAACTTATGCGCCGGTTCGACTCTCGGGCGAAAACTCGGGTACCGAAAAAGTAGTCGTAACCTACGGACCGATTGGCGTTCGCCTTCGTAAAATTATCGCGGGGCTTCCTGTCGAAATTTCGAAAAAAATCGCCCACTTCTCCGTAATCGAAGGAAAACCGGCGCCAGCGAAGATTTTAGATTTTCTTTCGAAGCGCGCCGGGACGCTTCGCGAAGTCCTGTTCTTCGAGGATGGAGTTCGCCACGGAAGCCTTTCGGTGGACCTCGCCTCCCAGTGTGAAGACCTTTCCGTGAGATTCTTCACTTATCCTGATCGGTTTATCGCGCACGGGAATATTTCGGAACTTGAACGCGAGTTCGGACGTACCGATGAGTTGATCGCGAAAGCAATTCAGGACGATCTTTAATGGTAAAAAAACGAATTGATGTACTCCTCGTCGAGCGCAGACTCGTTCAGAGCCGAGAACGGGCGCAGGCGCTGATTCTCGCGGGCAAAGTTTTAGTCGCTGACGTACCGTGTACGAAGGCGGGCTCAAATTTTCCTGAAGACGTCGAAATTCGCCTGCGTGAGCCCGATCATCCCTACGTTTCGCGGGGGGCCCTTAAGCTGAAAGCTGCACTCGAAGCGTTCGGAATTTCCGTAAATGGAAAAGTGGCGGCAGATATCGGCGCGTCGACCGGCGGATTCACCCAGATTCTGCTCGAGCGTGGCGCCGAAAAAGTTTTTGCGATCGACGTCGGCCATAACCAAATGGACTGGAAAATCCGAAACGATCCGCGCGTAGTCTGTGTCGAGAAGGTCAATGCGCGAAATCTTACGCCGGAAGTCATTCGCCAAAATGTTGACATCGCGGTCATCGACGTTTCTTTCATCTCGCTCGATAAAATTTTACCGTCGCTCTTTCCGTTCCTTCTCCCCGAAGGTGACGTAGTGTCGCTGATCAAGCCGCAGTTTGAAGTCGGACGCGACGATGTAGGGAAAGGTGGGATTGTCACTTCCGAAGTCGCCCGATTAGAAACGATTAATCGAATTACGGAAGTTGCTAAGGGGCTTGGATGGGAGCGGGTAGGCTTGATAGACTCTCCTATTACAGGGACTGATGGAAATATCGAATATCTCGCGCATTGGCGACGGATTCAGTAAGGGGATCACATTACTCGTGATTCTCGCCATCTCGTCATGTGCATCGGGCAGAAGGCGTATAAGGACGGAAACGTCGACGTCTCCGGTTCCACTTCAAAACGGATTAAAAGCTGCGCAGAACGACGTACCTTACGGACCCTTTCCCGATGGCGAGGCAGCCATCCTTCCCTCGCCAGCGGGCTCGGCCGATCTCGTTTTGAATCCCGATCGTGTCGTTCTCGTATTCGGTCGTGGCTTAACTCATGGTTACGCCTATGTCGGTGTGCTTCGCGCACTTAAAGAGCTCAAAGTTCCCATCCAAGCGATCTATGCGACCGAAGTCGGCGCACTCGCATCTTCACTGTATTTCACGGAGCCAAATTCGAATCGCTTCGACTGGGCACTTCTTCGCTTCAATGAAAAAAACCTCGCGCCCTCGACGGGAAAATTTTCCTTCCATCTGAACTCTCCCGAGAACGAACTCGACGACAAGCTGAAGGAAGTTTTCGGAGATCGCCGCGTCGAAGCCTATTCGGATCGCCTCCATATCGAACTCCAAGATGCGAAAACAAACGAACCCCTCCAGGCCCGCTCGGGAGACCTCTGGCGTGCAGTTCGAGGAGCCCTCGCCGGTGCAAACCAGTTTAGTCCGGAAGATTTTGAAGGTCGTCCTGTTCACGCGGCGAGCACGAAAATTGCGGAATCCTACCGTGTCGCTCGGCAGACCGAAAAATATCCGATTGTCGTCGTCACCGCGGGTGAACCCCCGACGGACCTCCTTCGTCAGCTGATTGAAAACCAAAAGGCGACGCTCGTTTATGTGCCGCTCCCGGGGATCGACGATCTTGATTTAAAGAAGAGAAATCAGGCCGTATTCGCAGGTAAAAACACGATCCATAAAGCGGCGAAAGAAATTTTAGGGTTAATCGGGCGCAAACCCGAAGGGAACCAGTGAAAGGGAACCCAGGATGAATCGTTTCGTGAAGGGGCTAATCAAATGGACATTTCTTGCGGCAATCGCGGGATCCATCGCCCTCACTTTCTTTGGTGGAGCGGCCTTTTGGTATTTTTCGAGGAGTCTGCCCGACATCATCACCGTCGCGGATTATCGTCCCGCCGTTGTTTCGCAGGTGGTTTCGACCCAAGGAGCCCCAGTCGTCATCGGTGAATTTTTTAAGGAACGGCGGTATCTCATTCCTTACGAAAAAATTCCGGAGAAGCTCGTCCAAGCCTTCATTTCTGCCGAAGATGATCAGTTTTTTACCCACCAAGGAGTGAATGTTCTCTCGATTCTGCGGGCGGCCTTCGCGAACTTTCGCGCCGGCCACGTCGTCCAGGGTGGAAGCACGATCACCCAACAGGTTGCAAAATCGCTTCTACTGACTCCGGACCGAAGCTTCGTTCGGAAAGCAAAGGAACTCATCCTCGCAAACCAAATCGAACGAAATCTCACGAAACAGCAGATTCTCTATCTTTATCTGAACCAGATTTATCTCGGTCACGGTTCATACGGTGTTCAGGCCGCGGCGAAAGTTTACTTCGATAAAGACGTTTCCACTCTCGATGCCGCCGAGTGCGCCATGATCGCCGGGATGCCGCAAGCTCCGGGAAAATATTCGCCGCATCTCAATCCGAAAAAGGCGAAAGAACGTCAGCTCTATGTTCTTCGCCGGATGCTCGAGAATCGGTATCTCAAGCAAGATGAGTACGAAGAGGCCGCGAAAGAGAAACTTAAGGTTCACGGCGAGTTCGACGTGAACGGGCGCTATAGTGCCTATTACATCGAAACCCTTCGACGCCAGCTCATCGACAAATACGGCGACCGTGCTCTTTACGAAGACGGACTCCAAGTCACGGTCGACGTCGACGCGGAACTCATGAAGACGGCTGGCAAGGCCGTTCGAGAAGGGCTCCGCGCGATCGATCGCCGAAATGGGTACCGTGCTCCCCTCAAACGTCTGAAAAAAGACGAGGAGATTGAGAAATGGATCGCCGACGCCCGGATTAAACTCGTGATCGACGAACTCGGTTATGATGTTCTTCTTCCGGAAGGAGTGATCGACACCATCGAAGCGGTGAAGTTCGCGGGGCTGAAGGAAGAGGGAGATCTCCTCAGAATCGACGAGATTTACCAGGGGATCGTTACGGGTTTTGATACGAAGACGAAGACCACGATCGTGAACGTCGGCGCCGTCCGCACGGAAATTCCACTTTCGGAGCTGACCTGGGCGAAGCCGGGAGTGTCCCAGCCGGGTCAGGTTCTTCAGCGTGGCGATGTTATCCAAGTCCGCATCATCAAACGCGAGGGCAATCGAATCATCGTCGGTCTCGATCAGGATACCGAAATTCAAGGTGCACTTTTTTCGATGAACGCGATGACCGGTCAGGTGCTGGCGATCGAAGGTGGATTCAGCTACGCAAAATCTGAATTTAACCGGGCACTTCAAGCCCAGCGCCAAATGGGATCGGCTTTCAAACCGATGATCTATT
>JBBQMV010000239.1:0-4496 GCA_038329315.1 Bdellovibrionia bacterium
AGTCATCCGAATCTTTTGGCGGATTTCGATCAGTCTCAAGCTCGCCGTGGTGGTGATTCTCAGTCTCGCGGCATCGCTAACGGCCGCGACGATTATGGAGTCGATGTATGACACGCCAACCGCGCAGTACTGGGTTTACCAAACCTGGTATTTCTACGGGATTCTCGGGACGCTCGCTTGGCTGATCTTCGCGGTCGCGATGTCGCGGCTGCCTTGGCAATACAAGCACCTCCCTTTCCTTTGCGCGCACCTCGGAATATTGCTGCTCCTGTACGGATCGTTTCTCACTTATAAATTCGGCATCGACGGATCGCTCACGGTCGGCGAAGGACGCACGGAAAGCGCGATCGAACTTTCCGATCCACTCTTACTCGTCGCTGAAGGCGGCCCGAACGATGCCGGCTCGACCCATACGATACCGCTTCCGTGGATTCCTCCGAACGCGACCTTCAAACCGATTTCGATGCCCGAATACGGTTTGACCGTCGAAGAATATATTTCCCGCGCCGAATCGAAAGTAACTTTCGTGCCGGCGAAAGAAAGCGGCGAAATGGCCGCACCCGCGATTCGTGTAAAAGTCGCGGGCGGTCCGAGTGCGCCGCCATTCATGAAAATCGGCCAAGAAGCCTGGCTCTGGGGCGGCGAGGCGAACTGGAACCGGCAGCAGGTCGGACCGTCGATCTTAGCGATGGCGCCCGGCCCGGATTCTCTCCCGCTCGTTGGAAAAGGTCCCGAAGCGAGCTTCCACCTCGACGCGAAAAAATCTGCGTTGGTGGTCTCGCTCCAAACGAGCGACGGAAAGCACTCCGTGAAGTCGTTCCCGTATAAGACGCCGAAGGACCTCATCGGACTCGCGATCGACACCGGATGGAAATTCGAAGCGAAGATCACGGTGCTCGACTGGATTCCGCGCGCGAAAAGCGACGTCAGTTTCGAACCGGCCCGAATCCAATACGGCGCCAGCGCGTCGCCCTCGGCGATTCGTCTTCACGCGGGAGACTCGAACGTCTGGCTAGGCCTCGGCGACCGCGCGACGATGGACGTCGTTCCCGCTCCGGGCGCGAAACCGCGCCACTTTACGATCGGTTACTTTTCACGCCGAATCGTTCTGCCATTCGGCTTGAAACTCGAGAAATTCGCGATCGATCGCTACCAAGGGACGATGAGTCCGAGCGAGTTCTCGTCCGTCGTCGATATCGACGACAGTAAAGATCCGACCGTGAAGGACCGGACGATTTCGATGAACGAGCCACTCAAGCATGGCGGCTTTACATTTTACCAAACGAGCTACATCGACGCCGAGCCGCGTCCGACGACTTCGATTTTTTCCGTGAACCAGGACCCGGGACGCTGGCTGAAATACCTTGGCAGCTTTTTGATCGTCGCCGGCTCGATTTGGCTCTTTGCCATGAGATATAGAAAGAAGGCCGCATGAATTCTACCCGCGTCGCACTTTTTGGGGTTCTCAGCCTCGCTCTCGGCCTTACTTTCGTCGCTCCCGCGAAAGCGGATCCGCAGCCACGAGAGGGGTGGAGCTTCCGTGAAATGGGTTCGCTGCCCGTTCAGGCGGGCGGACGGATCAAGCCGTTCGACTCCTATGCGCGTGATCTCGTTCTCCAAATCACGGGGCGTCGGACTTTCGAAGGTTGGGATCCGGTCGAACTCGTGCTGAACTGGCTCTCGGATCCGAAGGGCTGGGATTCGAAGGCCTTCATCATGATCACTCGTCGCGATGTAAAGCGGCAGCTCGGGATTAACGAAGAACTTGCTCGATTCTCACCGAAGGAACTTCTGATTGATTCGTTCCTCGCGGAATACGCGAATTCGATGGGACAATCCCGTCCGGGTATGACCGCTCAGTCGACTCCGATCGGCCGGACTTCGAAGCCCGATGCGCGGGACGCCGAACTGAAAACGCTCTTCGGGCGCGTGAGTGTCTACCGCGCGATCATCGCGGGCGACGCATGGCCGGTGATTCCGGTAGCGGCTCCGGGCCAATGGGGAAATCTCTCGCTCGGTGCCCACCATGGTGAAGACATTGCGACGGCACTCGGAAGTCTTCCGGGAAAGAATGTTCGCGAAGCCTACGTCGCCCTTTTCACGGGGTACATGACCGGCTCGCGCGAAAAGTTCGATGCCGGCGTGAAGGCCGCGCACGACGCGGTCACTGCGGAAATGCATGACGAATGGAATCCTTCGGCCGAGAAAACGCTCGACGCCGAGCTTTTCTATAACCGGATGCACCCGTTCCAAATCGCCTGGATCCTCTACCTCCTCGCGGCGCTTCTCTGGGCGATTTCGATTTGGCTCTCCGCCGCCGGAGTGACTCAGATCCAGTCGACCGCGGTCGGTTTGGCAAAAAAATTCTCGTTCGCCGCTCTTCCCGTGACCTTCATCGCGATGGCGCTGCACATATTCGGGATGGGCCTTCGGTCCTATATCGCGGGGCGACCGCCGGTAACAAACATGTACGAGTCGATCGTTTGGGTCAGCTTCGGCGTGATGCTTTTCGCGACGGTGCTGTGGTTTATCCAAAAGAATTCGATCCTCTTCGCGGTCGCGACTGCGCTTTCCGCGATCATGTTGATCGTTTCGGACGCCGCGCCGGCGATGATCGATCCGTCGATTAATCCGCTCGTGCCGGTTCTTCGTTCGAATTACTGGCTCCTCATTCACGTGCTCACGATCACGCTCTCGTACGCGGCGTTCGCGCTGACCCTCGGTCTCGGAAACGTGGCGCTCTGGCTCTTCTTCCGCGGGCAGGAACATCAGCAAGAAGGCGCGAAGAAGATCGCTACGCTGAATCAGCTCTCCTACCGCGCGATGCAGTTCGGCGTCGTGCTCGTCGCAGCCGGCACGATTCTCGGCGGGATTTGGGCCGATTATTCTTGGGGCCGGTTCTGGGGATGGGATCCGAAGGAAGTCTGGGCGCTCATCGTCCTCCTTGGGTACATCGCCGTCCTTCATGCGCGTTTTGCCGGCTGGATTCGTCCGTTCGGATTCGCAGCGTGGACCGTGGTGTCTTTCACCCTCGTGATGATGGCCTGGTACGGAGTGAACTTCGTCCTCGGCGTCGGACTTCACTCGTATGGGTTCTCGACCGGCGGGCAGTCGTCGGTCGCGCTTTTCGTCGCGCTCCAGCTCGGCTTCGTTGCGATGGTGGCGATCACGCGGAAGCGCCGGATGGCGTCGAGCGGTGGTGGCGCGCCGACGAAAAAGGCGAGCTAACACTCCTCTCGGCGGCTAGTTTCGCGAAACGTTTCGAATCGGATCTTGCTCGGATATTATTAATTAAAAGCGCAGTAGAATGAAGTCCTGCGGCATTTAGTAAAACAAAGGACTTCGAAACTGGATTGGGAAACTAATCTTTCCACTATAGACCCATAGCTATCGAATCATAGGCCTGTAAGATAGGCCTCATGACTCCATTTGTCGAAAATAGGATCGCGATTGAACCGTCTGATTTAGACGCTTGCCCCGACAACGTTAAAAATTATTTAAAGAGAGTTGGTGTCGTCGGACAACAGCGCAAGGTAACGGCTCACATTTTACATGCGGGCGAATTTCGAATGAAGCCCAAGCAAAAATGGTTTTCAATTCAAGGTAATTACAAATTCAATCTTGAAGAGCCCAGCTTCACGTGGCACGCGGTTATCAAATTATTTCCACTTATTTTTGTCTCGGTAAAAGATGAATATAATAATGGAATAGGCCGAAGCCTAGTCAAACTGCTTTCACTATTTACGATTGGGGACCAAACCGGAAAAGAAATAAATGAATCTTCACTTGGCCGACTGCTAATTGAATTTATCATGATCCCGACTGCCTTAGTGCCAAGTGAACGATTGAAATGGCACGCCGTCAGTACCCACCAAGCAAGAGTCACTTTGCGAAACAACGGTATAGAAGTTTCAGCCGTTTTTGAATTCGGTCCAGACGGACTTCCGCTGAATACACGCATTGATCGCTACGGTAACTTCGAGGGCCGAATGACAAAAAAACCATTCGTCTGTATTTTTTCTAAATACAAAACAATGGGCGGCTTATTGATTCCTTCTGATATTATTGGCGGTTGGGATTTAGGAAATGAAATCTTCAACTGGTTTCACTTCGTAATTAAAACAGTTCGATTCTTGTGATAATTAGAAGTAATGAAGCAAAGGATTTGCTCTGCGATCCCCCACCGCCGCAGTCGAAAAATCTAGGCGCCCTGCCCCTTGGACTTCACTTGCAGCCAGGTCCCGTAGAAAGACGATTGCAAATCGATAAGTTTCTACTTCGTAGAGCTCGAAAAACTAGGTGTTCATTAAACACTAGTCTTCATCGGGTCGCACGCGTTTAAAGTCTAAGGATAATAAACTGGCCCCTTAGGGTGGCCATTTAAAATAGGTCTTCTTCCGAAATCGGATTGAAAATTGAAGTGTTGGGGCTTCTATGAAGCTCCAATGCCCAGAAACTGAGTGCTCAACAAAATCCCTAAGTCCGCCTTTTGGGCT
>JBBQMV010000240.1:0-4495 GCA_038329315.1 Bdellovibrionia bacterium
ATTCATGCGAAGACTTCCTCGCTCATGACGAAGGACGAAGATCTTCACGATAAAATGGCCGACGTCCAAGATCGGATTACACTCATCGAGAACGAACTGAAAAATCAGGCGTCGTCGCGGGACCAGGATTGGAAAACGAGTTTCTTCGTCCAGATCGAATCAAATGCGAAACAAACCACGACTTTCGAGCTCCATTACCAAGTTCCGAATGCGCTCTGGCGGCCGATCTACGATATCCGCGCGGAACTCGATCACGATAAAGGCATCGCCGAAATTAAGCTCGTGACCGCGGGAATGATCGAACAGAAAACCGGAGAAGACTGGAAACAAGTCGGAGTGACGCTCTCTACGCTCGACCCGGTTTCGCTTTACCTTCCGAAAATGAATCGTTGGCTTCTCACGGAAACCCGGACGGAGGCGCCGGCGATGGTGGAAAAGAAAACGAGTCGTCAGGCTTCGAATGAGATGGCCGCGGATTCGCTTTCCGAGTCGGTCACCGCGAAAATGAAAGCGGTCGCGGCTCCTGCGGCACCGTCGGTCGCATCTCTTTCAAAGCAAATCGCCGAAAAGGACGAAGCGATGGACCAAGACGCGCCGGTCGAACGCGCGGACAAGCGTGCGGCTACGAATTCCGCCGCGTACGGTGGCGGTGCCTCCGGGCGCCTTGAAGCGAAGGCCGATTCGAGGGACGGCGAAGTCGATCGCTCGCCTTCGAGTCTCTTCACACTCGATCCGCTCGAGAAAATTTATCCGCAGCTCGGTGTCTATACCCGCGCAGTCGCAGATGCGGATCGATCCCAAAAGATCCAGCCGCTCGACGAGAAGCTCACGCTCTCGACGCCGATGAAGACGAACTACGCCGACTCGGGGCTACCCGCCGTTCAGGCCCAGGGCCGCCGGATCGAATTCGCTTCGCCATTTCCGGTCGACGTGAAAACGGACGAGTCGCCGCTGAAGGTTCCCGTTCATACCCAGAGTCTCGTGGGAAAACTCAGCTACTATACGGTCCCGAAGAACGACGCGCGTGTCTTCCTGCGTGCCCAAACCACGAACACCACCGATCGCCCGATTCTCGGCGGCGCCGCCCAGGTTTTCATGGAAGGGGATCTGGTGAGTAAAACGCAGCTCTCGACCGTCTCCGAAGACGCGTACTTCGACGTCGACCTCGGGGTCGACCGAAACGTCGAAACGAAGCGGATCGTGACCCGAAATTCGAAGACCTCCGGAATCATTAGTTCGACCCACCACACGGAAGTCGCCGTGAAGATCGAGCTCGCGAATCACCATCCGTACGCGATCGAAATGGAAGTGAAAGACAACTATCCGCGCTCACCGGATAAGAAAATCGAAGCGACCCTCACGGAAGTCGAACCGGACGTCGCGAAGTCGGAAAAAGAATACGGCGTGATTACTTGGAAAGTTCACGTGCCGGCTAAGTCGAAAAAAACAGTTTCGTTCACGTACGACGTTTCCCATCCCGACAACTACCTCGTTTCGGAGTTCAATTAATGAAAAAGTCAGTAACGACACTCGCGCTCGGTCTCGTACTCCACGCTCCGTTTCTGGCGTTTGCCCAAGAATCGGAAGGTCGGGTGACGGAAGTCACTGTGTTCCGCGACCGCGCTTCGGTGAAGCGGAAACTGCATAAATCATTTGCGAAAGGCGCGACGACGGTCACGTTCCGAAACGTTACGCCGCTCGCCGATCTCGAATCGCTAAAGGCGACGCTCTCCGAAAAGAAGCAGCTGACCGTGATGGGGATTCGGACTGGGGCCGAGTACACGCTTAAGTCCTCGAACTCCGAGCTTGAGCACTGGAACGATACCCGGAAGTTAAACGAGAAAAAGCGTGAAGAACTCGTAAGTCAGGTAAATCTTCTGATTCAGAGTAATTCGAACCTCGACCTGCTCACGCAGCACTACCGAGATTCCTTCAGCTTAAATCTCCACCAGAATACCTGGAACAAGGGCGGATTCGAGGCGTTCGTGAAGTTTCTCACGACCCAGTCCGACGACCTGAACGGACGCTGGTCGAAGCTCTACGGCGAATACCGGAAAGTCAGTGATGCGATCGAGCTGGCCGACGCGAAGATTCGCGGACTCTCTAGCGCTTCGGATCGTCACACGATCGCGGTAAGCGTCGACGTCATCGCCGACTCGGCGGTTTCTACCGATGTCGAGATTCAGTACCTCGTTACTCAAGCGGGATGGAGTTCGACCTACGATCTCCGGATTTCACCGAAGGCCGATCACGCGCTCGTCGAGCAGCACGCGTTCGTTTGGCAAAAGAGCGGTGAAGATTGGGCTGATGTCGCCCTGACCCTCAGTAACGTTCGTTCGGAGCTCCGCCCGGTGCCGCCGACGATTTCTTCGTACACCCTTACTTACCAAGAAGTAAAAAAAGTGAACACCGCGGTATCGGGCGCCGTCGACTCCGCGACTGCACTCACCGTCGGAGCGGGTGGAGACGCCGAAGCGGACGATCACGCGATTTCGAAGAATTTCAAAGTTCCTGGCCGCCAGACGGTTCGCGACGGAATGGCGCGAACACGACTTTTCCTCGCGAAGCGGGAGTCTGCGTATACGGAACGCCTCGAACTCGTCGCGTCGGATTACGACCGCGTTTTTCGGAAGGGTGAACTCTCGAATCCATTCGAATGGGATTTAGAGGCCGGCCCGGCAGCCGTCTATTACGAAGGCGATTTTCTCCAACAGGTGAACCTCGACGGAGTCGCACGCGGAAATAAGTTCGGCGTGAACGCCGGCGTCGATCACGACTTCCAGGTCTCGCGCTGGACGAACGATAAGGTCGAGAGTCCGGGCTTCATTGATACGAAGAAGCATTTCCTTCGCGAAGTCTCGATCTCGCTCAAAAACTACGGCGCGAAGCGGAAGAGCATTCGTGTCTACGAGCAGGTTCCCGTCTCGGAAATCAAGGAAGTCGCCGTCGAGGCGAAATCCGAGAAGACGCCCGGACTGAAGAAGGACGACGATCACCCGAGTTGGCGCTACTGGGACCTTCCCGTGGAATCCCGGAAATCTCAGACCGTCTCGATGAATATCGACGTGGCAGTGCCTTCGAGCTTTAACTTCGCCTGGTAAGACGTTTGACGCGGCGCTCTTTCCGGTTGGGTTGACTTCGCGAAGCACCTCGGTTGGAATCGGGCCCTATGAAAAATCTCGCTCTGATCGCCACCGTATCGCTCTTGAGCCTCGCTGCCTTCGCGGAAGACTCCACGAAGATCATTCAGAAGATGAACGACGACGGAGGCGATTCTTCCGTCCTCATTCAGAAGACGAAGAACGCGAAGATCCTTCCGGACTACGAGATCCTGGCGGGCGACGAAGAAGTCACGGGCGATCCGACGGCCGGTCAGAAAGAAGCGTACGCAAGCTGGAAGGCGGCCTGCGCGGACTGGAAGAAAGAAATGAAAGAGAACAACAAGGACGGCCAAGTCCTTCTCGCGAGCTGCGGCACCGCGAAGTTCGCGAAAGACGATTCGGCCGGCGCCGGATCTGGAGTCTACGTCTATCGCTCCGAAGGTAAGTACAAGGTCCGCGTTCGGATCAAGGACAAATGACCGAGTCTCTGGCTTCGATCCAGGACCGTTCCGTCCCCGAATGGGTCCGGCACATTCAGCTTGAGTGGGAACTCACACCTGCCCAAATTTCCGGAGTTCTTCGGATCGATTCCGCACGCCTCGAGACGCTCCTTTCCGCGAAAAAGGGCGAGTTTTCCGGCACGCTCCCGCCCGGACTCGAGAATGCGTCGCCGCTCATCGCGATTTACCGAAAACTTGCCGCGCGATATCCTAAAACTGAAGATCAAGTGAAATGGCTTTTCACTGAGCATCGAGATTTTGGCGGCGCGAAACCCATTGATGTTGCTGCGAGTTCTCTCGAGAACCTCTACTGGGTCGGCTACTACCTGGACAGCTCGCCCGCGTAAGACGCACCGAGCACGGCGGTGATAAAAAATTAAGGTGTGGAAGTCAGCGCCGGTCTCGCGAGACCGGTAGACTCAAGCGAGGCCATGTCCCTCACTTCACTTCTCCCATCAGCCATCGTCGTGGATGCACTCACCGAACTCCAAAAGAAGTTTGGCGAAGCGCGGTCCTCGCTCGTTCGCATTCGCTCGGATCGGGGTCGCCTCGCCCGTACGGGTTGGCGCCCACGGGCTCCTTCGGAGACGAAGCTCATTCGTTCGGCGGAGTGGAGGGTCGAGAGCGCGGCGAACGGACGGTCGCTCGGGAATACCGAGACCCTAGATTTCGATCTTGAATCCCGCTTCGTTCCGACAGAATCCGCGTTTTCTGAGCTGATTTCGGCTCTCGATCGGGGGCGCCGCGAAGGTAAAGTCGCGCGCGTCTTTCTACGCGGGATCGAACTCGACGAACCCCGCTTTTCCATCGGCGGCCGCTCGGTCGCGGCCGCATTTTTCGATCTCGCCTTCGCACTTTCCCGCGATCCGGACGCGGTCATCGTCCTTCCGCATG
>JBBQMV010000241.1:0-4438 GCA_038329315.1 Bdellovibrionia bacterium
CGCGAACAATTTCACGGAATCAATCACTCGACGCATAACCTCGAAAAGGCGCTCGGTGAAAAGGACTGGCGCGGAGTCGGCAACGCCATTTCCTCCGAATGGGAAGTTCGTCGCGGACTTGCAAACGGAATCACGACGCCCGAAATCGACCGCGCCTTCGCGCTCGCGATGGAAAATGGGGCTACCGCCGGTAAAATTTGCGGCGCGGGCGGGGGCGGGTGCTTCTTCGTCTACGTGCCGGAAAAAAGTCCGGCGATTCGCGAAACGATCGTTCGCGAAGTCGGCGCCCTTCCGGGAATACGGCATCTTCCGTTTCGGGTCGCGAAAAAAGGCCTGCAGATCGAATGAGCGGATCCAACGTTCTTCCCCTGCAACCTCGGCGCTACCTAGGACTCGAGCTCGCGGGAGCGAAGAACCAAAAAACCTCACTTGCGGTACTCGAGTACTATCCTCGCGAGCAAAAGGTCTTCCTGCTCGACGTCTACGATAAAATCACCGGCCACAATTCCCAAACCGGCGATGAGGCACTCATCGAAACAATCGAGGAAGCGACTTCGAACGAAAAAAACCGCGTCGCGAAAATCGGCGTGAACGTTCCGATCGAACTTCCGCCGTGCATCACGTGTACGCGCCGCGCGTGCCTCACGACGAACGGATGCTCCGAACCTACCGCGAAGTGGATGCTCGAACTCGCTCGGAAGGCTGCAGAATCGCGGGATCTCGGCATTAACGTTCTCGAAGTTACCCCTTATACGCAGCGGCCGTTTGAAATTTGGGCGCGCTACCGGATATT
The DNA here is from genome assembly GCA_038329315.1 of Bdellovibrionia bacterium. Taxonomy (GTDB): domain Bacteria; phylum Bdellovibrionota; class UBA1018; order UBA1018; family UBA1018; genus JACMQW01. The sequence goes on from JBBQMV010000241.1 coordinate 794, forward strand.
GCCGGAACTCCACCCTGACCTTCGCTTCGAAATTGACGAAGCGCTTGGCGGCACACGCGCGCCACTCACGGCGCGGATGCACTACCTTCAAAAGCACCTCGGAAACCTCCCCATCGTCGAAGTTTGGCCGAAGCTGACGATCTCGACGATTGCCCAAGCGTTCGGACTCCCGAAGCGCCTCATCCAGAATTATCGGAAACCGGAAGAGGGCTATGCCGCCCGGGTCGAACTCCTCGAAACGATTGCGATGAAGAAAGGCGTCTTCATCTACGACCGCGACCTGAAAAAGCTCGGCCAGAGCCTGGCCGCCTTCGATGCCTTCATGTGCGCGTACACGGCTGTCCTCAGTGATCGCGACATGACCGCGAAGGCGCCGAAGGGTTTTCCGAAGGGCTCGAGCTGGGTCGCGTACTTTCCACCGGGCGGACTCGCCCCGGCACGGAGAGAACGATGACGAAGGGCTTTCTTCCTTACATCGCGAAACGACTCGTCGGCGCGATTCCGACCCTCCTCATCCTCGCAACTTTCGTTTTCTTTCTCCTTCGCTTCGCACCCGGTGGGCCGTTCGATGGCGACCGCGTTTTTCCGAAGGATGTCCAAGCGGCGATCGACGCACGCTATGGGCTGAACCTTCCCGTTTGGCAGCAATATCTAAAATGGCTTAGCGACGTGGTCCTTCACTTCGATTTCGGAGAATCGTTTCACTACGTCGGGAGAACCGTGAACGAAATGATTAGCTCGTCGCTACCCCCATCCCTCCTCCTCGGTGGGCTCGCGATGTTCTTCTCCGTACTCATCGGGATCCCACTCGGCGTCTTCGCGGCGTGGAGGCAAGGTACCTGGATGGATTCGAGCGCGATCTTCCTCGCGATCGCGGGCGTGAGCCTTCCTTCGTACTTAATTGCGAGCACGCTTGTGCTCGTCTTCTCGCTAAAGTTCGGATGGTTCCCTCCGGCGCTCTGGGAAGAACCTTCGAGCGTCGTGTTGCCGGTGATTACTCTCGGACTTCGACCGCTCGCGATTACCGCACGGCTCGTGCGCTCCTCAGTCATCGAAACGCTCGCTTCCGATTATATTCGGACTGCGCACGCGAAAGGCCTGTCCGTCCGCGCAGTCCTCTTTCGACACGCCCTTCGAAACTCACTCATCCCGGTCGTGACCGTGCTCGGACCGCTCGCGGCGAGCCTCGTCACCGGCTCCTTTCTCGTCGAAATGGTTTTCCAAATTCCGGGCCTCGGAAAGCACTTCGTAAGCGCGGTTCTAAACCGAGACTATCCGATGGTGATGGGTGTAACCCTCGTTTACGGCGTGATCCTCATCGCCTCGAATTTGGCCGTCGACATCGCCTGCGCGATGCTCGATCCGCGAATTCGGCTAGAGGCGACGGAGAACTAAAATTTGAAAAAGAACTTCCTTCAGAAATTCACGAAACACCGAATGGCGATGGCGAGTCTGATTTTCCTCGCCGTCATTTCAGTCGGCGCGACCTTCGCACCGACTTTTACCCGACAGTCTTACGAAGTCCAAAACATCGACGAGAAACTCGAAACGCCAAATGCTCAGCACTGGATGGGCACGGATACCCTAGGGCGCGATCTCTATAGTCGAATCGTCTACGGCGCCCGAATGTCCCTCGCGGTAGGCGTACTGACCGCTCTTCTTTCACTTTCGGTCGGTACGCTCGTCGGCGCGGTCGCCGGATATCGCGGCGGAAAGACCGACTCCTTTCTCATGCGAGTCGTTGATCTTTTTTACATCTTTCCATCACTCTTGATCGCGATTCTCCTCACCGTCTTTTTCGGACGCGGATTCTTCGGAATTCTGGTCGCGCTTTCACTGACCTCTTGGGTGACGCATGCGCGACTCGTACGAAATCTCGTCCTGCAGGCGAAGGAGATGCTTTATGTCGAAAGCGCCCGCGCACTCGGAGTACGAAGCGCCGCGATTTTATTCCGGCACATCCTGCCGAACATCATGGGGCCGATCATCGTCTCGCTCACGTTCCAAATTCCGACCAGCATCATGAGCGAGAGCTTTCTCTCCTTCATCGGACTCGGACTCGAACCTCCGTACTCCTCCTGGGGAACGCTTGCGAACGAAGGGTTCCGGGCGATGAAAAGCTTCCCTCACCTGATTCTGTTTCCCGGCACCGTCCTCTTCGTCACCCTCATCGCCTTCAACGCGCTCGGCGATGGCTTTCGAGACGTGCTCGATCCGGTGGGTAAACGCGATTTCGGGGCCTAGCGGACGAGAGTAAATCCCGTCGTGACGGTTGTCTCGCCCTTTTGATTCTGGGCCTGGAGATCGAGTCGAAGTTCGTTCGCACCGGTGACCTGCCACTGGCCGCCGATCGAGATTTCGTCACCTAAGAAAGTCATCGCTTTAAAACGCGTTTCGGAAGCACCGATGTGAAAACCGCGAAGGTTTCGGTAGTCCATGATCGCTTCGAGCGCGCGGGAGTGGAGTAAGCTCGCAGTCAACATTCCATGCGCGATAACGCCAGGCAGGCCCATCGACTTCGCGACGGCTTCGTCTTGGTGAATCGGGTTGTAGTCACCGGAGACCCGCGCAAATTCCTTCAACCAATCGAGCGTGATCACGCCGACGCTCTTGAATGGAATGAGGTCCTGGGCCGACATCTCCGTCATGCCGTGAGCTCCCGGTAGACCATCGTACTTCGAGCTTTCGCGACGGTCACACCGTCCGCGGTCCGCACGAAATCCGTCTCGAAAGCCATGAAGGCCATGTTCGCGGTTTTACTTTTTTTCTCGACGACCGACACGAGTCGGGTCGTAAACGTAATCTCTTCCGATGGCGCAAGCGGAGCGAGATTTTCGTAAACTTGCTCGGCGTGCAGAACCTGTTTCAGCTGGATTCCGAGATCGTTCATGATCTCAAACTCGCCATGGCGAAATAGCGTAAATAGGGTCGGCACCGCGGCCGAAGTGATCGGCGAATGGGAAGTCGCACCGACGGTCGCTTTCACGCAGGTCCCGAAATCGCGCATCTCGACGCCCGTAAGCGTAACCTTTCGTTCGGAGGACTTTCGACCGACCTGGGATTTTAGTCCGGTGAGAGCCAGAGCGCTCATTGGGGTCGTGCCTCCGCCGAGGTTACGTTAATCGCCTTCAACTCGAGATAGTTCAGGGCGTTAATCTGGAGGTTCTTTACCCGAGGATTTACGAGGGCCAGAATCGGCTCGTTATAGAGCGGAAGGACCGCCATATCTTCTTCGACCAGTAGCTTCTGGGCTTGGTCGTAGAGGGTCGCGCGTGCCTTTTGGTTTTGATTGTAGCGCGCGAGGAGAACCTTCGCATCGTACTGGGCATTCTTCCACTTCGTACGATTATTCCCGCCCGATCCAAGGAAGACGGAAAGGAAGTTATCCGGATCCGGATAGTCGGCGCTCCAGGAAAGGAGAAAAATCGGGAAGCTGTAGAGTTCAAGCTGGGCTCGAAAGGTTTTGTGATCGAACGAACGAATCGAAATTTCGATACCGAGGTTCTTCTTAATTTCGGCTTGGATGAACTGGCAGATCGTGAGGTTCTTCTCCCAGTTCGTCGTCACGAGTTCGATCTTCATTCCAGATTTCACACACGATTTTGCGAGCTACACCTTCGCGGCCGCAGGATCGTAACCGAGTCC
>JBBQMV010000242.1:0-4437 GCA_038329315.1 Bdellovibrionia bacterium
ACGGCGGAACGCGCGATGTCGACTGCGCGGGCGTTGATGTCTTTCAGCCGGTCGTAGGCCTGGTATTCCTGGAGCCGAAGTCGAGAAGCGCCGAAGGTATTCGTGATGACGATGTCCGCACCCGCGGCCACGTATTCTTTATGCACGCCGCGAATGGTGTCGGGATTTTCGAGGTTCCAGAGATCGGGCGCGTACCCGGCGGGTAGCCCGCGTTTTTGGAGAAGGGCGCCCATCGATCCGTCTAAGATCAGGAGTTCGGAGGCGAGGCGTTTTCGGAAAAGATCGTAGCGTGCGTTCATGAGTGACCTACTTTGGCGGGGCGAAGGGTAAGGTTATCGATAAATCGCGCTTGGAAGTCGTCCGAAAGCGCGAGTTCAATCGGATGTTTGGCGTGTTCAAGCCAGGTGTAAAACTCTACGCGCTCTTCCATCGGCGCGCGCATCCAGTCGACGATCCCTTTCAGAGACGCATTCCCGAGTGCGATGGTCTCTATATCGGGGAGGAGCCCGAGGCGACGGGACGCAGCGAGTGGGAGGTGCTCCCCGAACGCGCCGGCCAGAAAGAGGCGTTTCGGCGCGATTTTCGATTCGTTTTTCACGAGATCCAGGCCGGTGCGAATGGCGGATTTCGCAAGTTGGAATTCGCGGAAATCATCTTGGTTTAGGGTCGTCTCGGAGTCGAAGGGCAAGAGTTCGGGTTTTAAGATCTCGCCGTCGGCGTTCGAGATCCCGGCTTCGACGGCTTCGTCGATCGCCTGGACGAGTGCGGAGCCGCAGATTCCTTTCGGGAGGTCATTTCCGATGACGTCGAACTTCCATTTTCCGGCGATGAACCGTGGATCGACGATCGCGCCCGGTTCGGCGCGCATCCCGATCGAAATGTTCGATCCTTCGAAGGCCGGACCGGCGGGAGTCGAGGCCACGACGAGTTTTTCGCCGTCATAAAAAATAATTTCCGAGTTCGTTCCGACGTCCATCAGGATCCACGGCTGATTAAATTCCGGACGCGTCGTCCAGAGGTGAAAAATCCCGGCGAAAAGATCGCCACCGACAAACGAATTTAAAAGAGGAAGGGTCTTCGTTTCCATACCTCCGATTTTTAAATCCTGAGGCTCAAGCGTCGAAGGCTGGTAAGGAGACGTCGCCAGCGATTCGATCGGAAGCTGCGCGATGAACGAAGTGACCGCGGAATTTCCGGCGATGGTCATCGCGGGGTCTTCCACCGTTCCGGGGGCTTTCTCACCTATCGCGGCCCGAAGAAGTCCGAGCATTTTCGTGATTTGTTCGTCGGCGATCTGGTAAAGCGGTTCGGTTCCGTTATTCTGCGCGAACTCGAGGCGGGTCATGATGTCCGCGCCGCGTACGACTTGGCGATTGAGTCCTTTTACTCGCGCGAATTCGCCGTCTCGGTCGACCGCGGAAATTTCGACGCCGGTCGTTCCGAAGTCGCAGGCCCAGGCGTAACCAGAGACCGGCGCGCGGAGCCACTGGACGTCGGTTTGGAAGAGGTACATCTGCGGGAAAGTCACGTCGATCGCGAGCTTCGGGCGAATTCCGCAAGAGAGGCGCCAGCCCTCATTGAGTTGCCCCTCTTTAAAAGCCTTTTTGTCGGAGCTCGTTACGGGCGCGATCCCGCGGGTGACTTTCACGCGGCATTGGCGGCAGATTCCTTTTCCTTGGCAAGACGACTTAATCGGTACCGAGGCGGCCTGAAGCTGTTCGAGGAGGGAAGGTCCGGTGAAACCGGTGACTTCGAAGCGGGCGGCGTGACTGGTGGCGGTGATTTTAAAGCTCACGCGTACTTTCCGATCAGCTCTTCGAGGATTTCGGCTTCGCTCATTTCGCGCTCAGCAGCTCGGAGAGACAGCCGTTTGATCGTCTCTGGGCGAAGTCGAAAAGCTTTCATTCGCTTTCGTTCGGAGAGAGTCCGAGTTCGTCCGTCACGAAGAGGAAAGTCGAGCCAAACCTTATATTTCTTGAAGGGGATCCCGAGAAAGTCGGGGAGGTCTTCGCGTTTAGTCTTCAGCATTTCACGGATTTCGATGATCTGGCGTTCGTTAGTATTCGGGTGATTCGGAATGATGAAGTGTCGTTCGAGTCGCGCGAAAGCGGCGGGTAGGACTTCTAGAATTCGGGGTTCGACGTTTTGGCCAGCCCAGATCGTCGCGCGAAGGTCGAGTTTCGCGTTCGGCTTTTCGGGAATAGGGCGATTGTACCCGAGGAGACCCTTGGCCATGAGGAAGCCCATAGCGTCGAGGAACCGAGGGTCTTTTCGATCAATGGCGTTCCTTGCCGCAAGAGCTCGGAATCGTTTCCCCATTTCGAGTTTCGTCGATTTGCTCGTCATAGATTTGTATTCATTCTTTCATAATATATTGTATATACGGTATATTTATATATAAATCCGATTAGTTACATAGAAAGTCACGACGAAGCCTTCCGCACCCGTTCCGCCTCGGACTTAAAGTCGGCGCTGATTCGCGGGTCGGCGATGACCTTACCCCAGAATAGCTGGGCGGCAGCACGAGCGGCTTCCCAAACCGCGAGGGTTTCCGGAATGGGATTCGGCTTCACCCAGGTCCGCGTGAATTCGAGTTCTTCGGTTTCTTTCGGAGCAAAAAACATCGGAAGCATGTCGTAGACCGGGGCGAGCTGGGCGGAGGTGTCTCCGGCTTCAAAGAAAAACGACAGATTTCCGTAGTGGCGATCGGAGTTTGCGATCCAGGCCCCGAACGCATCGATCGTTTGAATTTTTTCGGCATCGCTCGACGAAATGCGTTTTTCACTGAGGAAAGTTTTAGCCGAGGTTGCCCATACGCTCGGGGCGCCTACCCACTCGGCTTCGAGGCTTGAGAAACTGATGCAGCCTTTCCTTCCTTGAACGCCGAGACGATCGAAACGAGTCGATTCAAGAAAAACTCTTCGATCGCCGACCACGACTTCAGTTCGGGCGACGGGAATAGCGAGTTCGTCACGGAGGACGTCGAGTGCGAGAGATTCCGCGATCAGTAGGTCCGCCCAGCGACGGCCTTTCGGAGTCGAGAGAACGGGACTAAATTTTACGATGACGTGTCGTTCATTCTCGACGTAAGCGGGGAACTTCGGTTGTTCGCCGGCAGCGGATGATCCGGGTGTCGTTCCGTGTAAGGCGTCGACAGATCGCGCCTCATATTCCGCGGCGCGCTTTTTCAGGGCGATGGGTGCCGGGAGTTTTCCGTTTTGGAACCTCGCGAACGATTCTTTCCCGACGAGGAGATTTCCCGGAAGGTGCTCGCCCCGAAGTGCGAGCGCGGCGAATATCTGATCTTCGCTCCAGTCGGGTACGCGACTCGGAAATCCGAGGTTTTCATGGCGGAGCGCGAAGATTCGGCCGAGGTATCCCTGCGGTCGCACGTCGGAAAAAAAGAAGGGGATACCGGGGAAGACTTCGGGCTTTCCTGTAGGCGGCGCCCAAATGAAGCCTCGGTTCTCGATCGCGGTCAGTTCGCCGAGCGCGTGAATCTGTCCGGATTCGTCGACTCGAAAAACGGGAAACTCGGAGTCGAGCCCGGAGAGTGGACGGGTAGCTGCGTACAGGGTCGCTCGCCCCGCCCCGAAAGAACGGACGCGCTTGAATTCCGCTTCCGCTTTAAAAAGCCGCGAGAAGCCGGGTTGGCTGAGTGAGAGCGTATGGGCGAGTTCCGGGGCGCTTTTCGGTCCGGAGAGAAGTTCTCGGTGAATAGAGGGGGAGTGGGCCCGTTTCATTCTCACTAAGATACTAGAAATGGGTCGATTTTTGAATAGATAAATGAATAGATAAAATTCTATAAAATATAATTATATTAAATATTTAACTTAAAAATAAGATTTATAATGAATAGAGAAATACATTCAGTTTTCCGTACTTTCATTGATCGCGTCGATCCACTCGGAGAGGAACGGTCTAAACTGCTCGTCGATTTGGCCCCCAGTATATCCGCGTTTAAGCAGCTCTTGGCGGGCGTCGTCGATATCCCAGGTCGTCCCTTCGTCGCTCGAAAGTTCACGGATGATCTCGAGAACTTGCTTGGCCTCCGGAATGTTTCTTATTTTTTTCCACACAGCCGTGAGTTCGTAATGCGAACCCTTCGAAACCATCCCCACGCAGAGTTCGACGATGTCGCCCAGGTCTTTGATTCGACGGAGGGGCTCCGCACGATAAGCGTTCTGCTTTAAAGCGAGGAACCCAAACGGATTCGGTACGATGATTTTCCCGCGCGCTTTAAATCCCGTTTCGAGGGCGAAGTGGAATCCGGCGAAAGAGAATTCGCCTCCGGCACCCATCGCGGCCACGGCTTGTTCGCGAGTCACTTTAGGGGGTGCGGGTTGGGCGAGTAAATCGATGTAGGCGAGAGCGCCCGGCACCGGCTTCGGAGTATGGTAGCGATACGCGTGGATTCGATCGGGAGTATACCCTCCC
>JBBQMV010000243.1:0-4436 GCA_038329315.1 Bdellovibrionia bacterium
CGAGCGCCGCCGAACGGTTGCTGACCGACGACTGCGCCCGTAGGCTTGTCATTCACGTAGAAGTTCCCCGCCGAATGCGTAAGCCGCTTCGTCATCTTCTCCACGGCGTGACGGTCCTGGGCGAAAATCGCCCCCGTGAGCGCGTACGGCGAAGTCTCGTCACAAACCTTCAGCATCTCTTCCCACTTCGAGTCTTCGTAGACAAAAGCGGTGAGGACCGGACCGAAAAGTTCTTCCTGCATCGTCCGGTAATGCGGCGAAATCGTGAGGAGCACGGTCGGGCGAATGAAATAGCCGACTTTCGAATCGGCAGTACCGCCGGCGAGTATTTTAACGTCGGGGCTCTTCTTCGCTTCTTCGAGGTATCCCGAGATTTTATTGAACGAGCGTTCGTCGATCACCGCGTTCACGAAGTTGCGGAAGTCGCGAACGTCGCCCATTTTAAGTTCGTTCGTTTGTTCGACGAGGGCGCTTTGCATTTTTTCCCAAACCGAAGCGGGAATATATGCGCGCGAAGCGGCGGAGCATTTTTGGCCCTGGAACTCGAATGATCCGCGGATGAGACCGGTCGTGAGTGCGTCGATGTCCGCCGATGGATGGGCGAAAACGAAATCTTTTCCGCCGGTTTCGCCGACGAGACGGGGGTAAGTCGCGTACTTCGATAGGTTCTCGCCGACGCGTTTCCAGATCGAATGGAACGTCGGGGTCGAGCCAGTGAAATGAACGCCTGCGAGTTTCGGATTCGCGAGCAGTACGTCGCTCGTGAGTGGACCATCGGCGGCGACCAGATTAATCACGCCGGGAGGAAGTCCGGCGGCTTCGAAAAGTTTCATCGTGTAATGGGCGGCCAACATCTGTGTATCGGAAGGCTTCCAGACGACCGTGTTTCCGAGCATCGCCGGAGTGGCGGGGAGATTTCCCGCGATCGCGGTAAAGTTAAACGGCGTAATCGCGAGCACGAATCCTTCGAGCGGGCGCCATTCGAGGCGATTCCAAACGCCCGGAGAGGAGATCGGCTGCTGCTCCTGGATCTCCTGATAGAAGTGGGCATTAAAGCGGAGAAAGTCGATGAGTTCGCAAGCCGCATCGATTTCGGCTTGATACGCGTTTTTCGATTGGCCGAGCATCGTCGCGGCATTGATCGTGTCGCGCCAAGGGCCGGCGAGGAGATCGGCGGCCTTCAAGAAAATCGCGGCTCGCTCGTTCCAAGCGAGGTTTTCCCAATCGGCCTTTGCCTTTAGCGCGGCCGTGGCGGCCGCTTCGAGTTCTTTCGCGCCCGCGAGGTGAAATTCTGCGAGGACTTCGCCATGCGCGTGCGGCATGACGACTTTTCGGAGGTTCCCCGTACGGACTTCCTTCCCGCCGATCAGGAGCGGGATCTCGATCTTCTCGTATTTCAGTGCGAGCTTCAGACTCGCGCGCTCCGGAGAGCCGGGGGCGTAGGACCGAACGGGTTCGTTCACGGGATGGGGGACGCGGATGCCAGAATTGCTCATCTGTTTTTTTCCTTGGTTTTTTTTAACCCTATCCTTCCGAATGATCCAGCGATTCCCCGTAACGCTTACCTTGCTGGAGGAGTGACGTGAGGAGGGCTTTATGTGGGCTATTTCGCGGATACGCGAGATAGAGGGGTTTGATCGCGTCGCGTCCGAGCGATTCGAAACGGAGGCGTCCCGAATCGACGAGGCCCTTCACTGCGTGCCACGGGAGAACGGTCGCGGAGCCGGGAGTGGCGGAAACCCAGAGGGTGAGCGCCGTAAGATCTTGCCAGTAAATCTGGTAACTCGGCACGGGCATTCGGTTTCGCTGCACGAGCCAGGTATCGACCGGATTTTCTACCGTCGAGTAAGTCGCCCATCGGTAGTCGGCGAGATTTTCGAAGCGTTTGCCGGGATGGCGGACGATGCCCCACGTCTCGGAATAGAAAGGTTTACAGACATAATTCCCGAGCTCTTCCTTGTGCTCGAGAATCCCGGCGTCGGCGCCAGCTTGAATGGTTTCCAGCGATACTCTGGAAATCGACGAAGCTCGCGCCTCGAGTTCTTGGAGCGGAAATTTCCCGGCCTCCCGAACCCACCAGGGCAGGACGACTTCGCGGAGAATCAGCTGCGGACCGACCAAGACGAAATGCTCCGGCTCGTCGGGGGCCTGTTTCAGGCGCCGAATCCCGGCCTCCCAATTCTGGGTCACGATTTCCGCGGTTTTCGCGAGTTCAAATGCCGCAGGGAGTGGTCTTAAACCGCGCGGTCCGCGCCGTTCGAAGAGTGGAATTCCGATCTCGGCTTCAATCGCCTGGACCCGTTTCGACACGGACGATTGGTTTAAATGCAGCCGTTCGGCCGTACGCGAGAGGTGGGGGTCTTCGACCAGCGCACGGATCAGATGCAAATTCGAGAGTTCCATTTCAGAAGTATTCCTATTCGGAATAACTATATTCCATATTATCGCTATATGGAAATGCGAAACGGGTGCATATCCGGAACCATCATGAAAATTTCAGTTCTCAAGAAGTCGACCCTTTCCCTCGCGCTCCTCCTCGCTTTCGCCTCTTTGACGGCGAGCCCCGCCCAAGCCCGGGAGTACTGCGGACCGGGCCTCTGGCCACAAGTCAAAAACATGGCTCGTGAGTGCCTCAACCAACAGCGCGCCACCGGCAAAAACTGCGGTCTCATTCGGGTTTCCGCTGGCCGCTCCGCGACGTTCATTTTGAATGACGCCGTTTACCGCGTCCGCATGGAAGAGTCGGCCTTTTCCGACGGTGGTGACCTTGACGATCTGTATGTCGATCGTGACGACGGCTGCCAACTCGGTCGTAAGAACGTCTTGGCCTACGGAAATATTCTCCAAGCGCTCGCTCGGTAATTCTTCCCGTTCCCGTACGTGGTTCTCTTGTGGCATCTTTAAGGGGCAATGAGTGAGACCCCGTGAAAGAGCATACTAGTCGATTCCTCCGTGCGACGGCGTGGGTGTATCTTGCGTTCCCGGTCACTTACCTGGCGTACGCGGCTCTTCTTTTTAATCTCTCGCCGGAGCGCACGTCGAAGATTTTTTTCAGCGTCTCCTACTGGGCGCTCTCGCTTTGCGGAATCGCGGTCGGATACGGTTTCCGCGAAATGACCCGTTGGGGTTGGAATATCTTTCTTCTGAACTCGCTTTTTGTCGGCTACACGAACGCGCTCATCGCCATTCGGTACTCCGAATCGAATCACCCCTTCGTCGCGTTTCTCGTCTCCATCGGACTTCTCATCGCGCTGATGATGCGGCTCGGGAAAGAAATTCGTGTTCCTTATTTCCTGCCGCGCATTCGGTGGTGGGAAACGAATCCGCGTTACAAGCTCGTCGTGCCGGTGAAAGTCGAACGCACAGAATCGGGTTTCGAAGGGGAAATCCTCGATCTTTCGATGGGGGGATGTTTCATCAAATCCCGGAACGATCTAAATCAAAACGAACGGATTCTCTCTCGCTTTGAGCTTTTCGGAGCGGCCCTCGAGATCGGCGGCACGGTCGTCTGGCGGAGCCAGAGCTCGGTGACCCATCCGAAAGGCGTCGGTGTGAAGTTCGACCTCCTTGAAAAGACCCAGCGAAGGGTGATGAAGGCGGCGATGCTTCACCTGAAGAGAATTTCGAATATGCAGAGCGCGCGGAATAAGATGCCCTCCGAAGAGTTCAACGCGAAGATGGCGAAGCTGAAAGAACATCGCCTCGGATTGACTCCGAAAAGCGAGAAAGCTTCTTGAACGAAGATTTATATTTTCTCCGGGAAGCGCTCGCCGAAGCGAAGATCGCGGCTCAAGAAGCGGAAGTGCCGGTCGGCGCGGTTCTCGTCCATGATGGGAAAATCGTCGCGAAAGGTCGGAATGCGCGAGAGCGTCTTCAGTCCCCGATTTCGCACGCCGAAATTCACGCCCTCGAGGCGGGCTCGAAGACGCTCGGGAGCTGGCGACTCTCGGATTGTTCGCTTTATGTGACCCTCGAGCCTTGCCCGATGTGTCTCGCGGCTTGTCAGCAAGCGCGGGTCGCGCGTGTGATCTACGGCGCGAAAGATCCAAAGGGTGGCGCGCTTAGTCTTGGCTACTCACTCCATACCGATGTGCGTACGAACCACCGTTTTACCGTCGATTTCGTGGAAGATGCAGAGTGCGGCGGAATTTTGACGGAGTTCTTTCGCAAGAAACGGAAACCGGAGTAATCCCGACGGGTTGCCGAATCCGAGTAAAGAAGAGAAACTAGAAGTCCGATAAGTCGGTAGGGTTGGGAGAAGTTCCCCGCCCGGCCTTACACTTACCGCTGCACCGGAGGTTCTCGAAGGAATCGGGAAAACGATGGAATGAATAATCCCCTTAAAAAGAAGCCTTTATTCGGTGAAATCGAAGATGTGATTTCCGTCGCTGCGCTCTTACGCCCAACGATCGTGAAAGCGGTCTCGGAGCTCAAAG
>JBBQMV010000244.1:0-4435 GCA_038329315.1 Bdellovibrionia bacterium
ATCGCTGGAGGATTGACGGTCTGAACGCACTTCGGGAGGCGTCCTTGAGCCATTTCGAACTGGAGAGCCTTCTCGAGTCGGGTCGCCTCGAGCTTGGCCAGTTCGACATTCTGTCGGCTGATTTCTTGGCGAATGCGGTCGATATTTTCGGTGCGGAGATAGAGGTCATAACCGCCCTTGACCGCGACGCTGGCGCTGACGCCGAACATAAGGCCGAAGACCGGATTCTTTTTCAGAAGTTTACCGACTAGGGCGTAACCGCGCTCGGCTTGTTTTCCGAATTGGCCTTCGGATGCCATCCAGTAAGTAATGAGCATCCCACCCACTCCGGCACCGAGCTCGAGACCTTGATTCCAATCCGAATCGGTCGACTGAATCAAGGCGATTTTTTCATTCAAGTGATTCAGGAAGGCGCGTTGGACGGTAACTTCGTTCGCGGCTTGGAGCTGCTTCAGGCGCGCTTCGTCGAGAATTTTGCAGTCGTCTGCCTTCGCGAACGAAGCGCCCGCTGAACAAGCGACAAGAAGGGCGGCAACGTAACGGAGGAACTTATGGTTTTTCATAGTCAGTTTTCCTTTTAGGTGTTTGAAATTAATTGCAGAGTTTGTTCCAGCGGCGTTTTTCTTTGTGACCGACCTCGCCGAAGTGGTACGCGGCGGATCCGATCGTTTTGTCCGCAATGCCCTTGGCGACATCCGGATTCAACTCGAGATAGTCCGCCTCGACCCATGGGCAGGAGTTGTCCGTCGGGCTCTTGATACACATGATATTGAAGATCCGGCCCTCCTTCTTTCCGTACCGGACGTAGTGCTCTTTCGCGTCGAGGGTGCCGGCCTTCACGCCGTCGGCGATGTCTTTGTTGAACATCAAGTAGTCGCCTTCGATGAATTCGCACCGCATCCGCGCGGCCCGCAGTTCCGCATCTTTAGCCTTCTCGACCTGGGTTTTGGCCGCTTCATGCAGGGCTTCGATTTGGGCACGTTTCTTCGACCACTTCGCCGGATTCACCATCTGGATGATGAGCTCGTCGGTATCGAGCGCGTTCATCAGCTCCTCTTCGGGAACCTTGCAACCCGCTTTTCTCAGCGCGCTATCGAGGCTTCCGATCTTTTCTTCGAGGATGTTGTATTTATTCAAAAGGACGACCTTTTGAGCATCGAGCTCTTTCTCGAGACTCGCGATGTTCGTCGCGTGAATGATAAGATGCGCTCCACCGTCGACGACGGCAAAAGTGCCCGCCAGGGCGAAGAATCCGAAGGTGGGGCTCTTCTTGATGAGATCGCCGATCAGCCTGTACCCGTTCTCGTAGTAGCGGTTCGCCTCCTTCGCTTTGCTCCAGCTCGTGCCCCAAGTAATACTGAGCGCGATCACGCCCCCGGCAATCTCGATCCAGCGAGTCAGCTGAACGTCGCCGGTCGATGCTTTTAATTCAGCCAGACGTCCCGCGATTTGCTTAACAATTACGCTTTCGAGGACCGCGTCGTTCTGGATTTTTAATTTCGCCATCCGCACCGTTTCGAGCGCGTCGCAAACGTCCGCACGGGCCGAAAATGGAGTCACCAGGGTGGATGTGAGTGCGACCATCAGGATAGCGGATGCACATGTTTGGATACGTTTCGTAAAAAGACGCATAAATGACCTCGAACGCAGCTAAAGCGATATCCATGCCACGCGTCGCGGCCAGGAGACTCCGGTATATTCTCGGTAACGCGAGATTGCAGGCGTGGGCTGTCTAGGCTTTAGACAGGCGTCGGCGGATTGACGAGGCCTTTGCCGGATTCAACCCGAGGCGGCGGAATACCGATAAACTCACTGGGATGGTCCGTTTAAAATCAATCTTACGTCCGATGAGCATCGCGCTTTTGCTCGCTTTTCCGATCTCGGGGAATGCGCGGGCGGAGAACGCGTGCACGCTCCTTTTCGCTCAATCACGAAAGATCTCGAACGCAGTGGAATCGGTCCAACAAAAGATCGCGAAGTGGCGCATCCATGGAAAAATGGAGAAGTTCGACGTCGAAAGGTACTTAACGATGAGGGAGGAATTCGAAGGCGATCCTCTCCTTCACCCGGTCCTCGGGACGGTTGAAGAAGACGTCGCTTTTACCGAAGCGAATTATCGCCGTTCGTTCCCTCAGGGGCGGTTCTCGATCGAAGAGATTCTCCGAGGCGACGATTGGGTGAAGAAGCGCCGTCTCTATAAGATCCTGAGCGGCCTCAAGTTCGCGAACGGAAAAACTGCGCGAAAGATCCGCCTCCTTTTCGACGATCTCCAACTTCTTCAGGACGATTCACGCGTCTCTATCTGGGACCTCGTGAAGCCAGGTCGGCAAGCGAGGCTCGATCGGGCTCTCCGAGTCGAATTCGAATCCCAGGTTGCACGGCGCGGTCTTCAAAAGACGCTAGAATCACTCGACCTGATTAGGGATCCGACCGTGTGGGGCTACGCACTCGATCTTCTTAAGAGTCCCCACACCCAGTTCGCCCTAAACTTACTCGCGAACGTGAACATGGTTTTTCCGGTCTACCATATCTACGTCGGTCGACTTCCGATGATTCCTTGGTTCAAGGTCGGCGGAAAGGAATTCGATCGCATCCTTCTCGAGGGTGCGACCGAAGAGAACTGGGCCGCGTTCTCCGCGAAGTACGGTGACCGGTACACGAAAGGTCACGTCTATGCCGCCGCCTCGTCCATCGTGATGGCAGTCACGCTCACGGTCATGATCGCGAAGTATGTAGACAAGAAACTCACTGAAGACGCCGATCTCAAAAAGAAGTCCGACGCATCGGTCAAAGCGATGCACGATCATACCCTCGAGATCTCGGCTGAGAATGCCCAGGAACAATCAACCTCCGCGCTTGACGACGCAATGTCCGCTTGGATCGATGACTACATGAAGAGTCATGGAGGCTCTCGAGCGGATACCACCGGCGTCGACTACAAAAAGGCTCACGAACATTTCGCTGAACTATTTAGTAACGTGGATGAGGATGCGAAGAATGACCCATAAATCTCAAAAATTTATCGCCCTTGGAGCATTTCTCGCCGCAATCACCGCTTCCGCGGCGCCAAAACTTCTCTGTCCTGAATTCCTCCGACCCGAGGAATATTCTCTCCAAGCACGGTACATCGGCGAGAATATCGACGAGGCGTCTCTCGAACAGAGTTTGAAAAAATACACTTGTTTCGTTCGCATGGGGGACGGCGGATTTCTCTTCGATCGTTTCAGCGATGAAAATAAACTCCGCTTTCTAGACGAGTTAAAACGCGATCTCGTGTCGATGGGTTACGAACCGTACGTCGAGGAGTTCGATTCGACTATCCCACTCGAGAAAGGTCTCCAAAAAACTGGCGACGAACTCTGGGCCGAAGTGAAGCACTCGCCTAAAAATGCCGAGAAAGAATACCGCAGAGGCCATAACATGGTGATCGATATCAAAGGCGGTAACCCCGATGCGCCATACCTCGAAGTCAGTGCCCACTACGATACGACCGGAGGCATGCGCCCAGGTGCAGATGACAACGGCTCGGGCGTGGTCACCGCGCTCCAAATCGCACACCTTCTAAAACGATATCCTCCCGAACGAAACGTCCGAATCATTTTCCCAGATTTTGAGGAACTCGGGTTCCAAGGGACGCGCGCGCACGTAAAACTACTCAACGATCGGAATGAAAAAATCGAGGGCGCGATTGTAATCGACATGATTGGCTATTTTCCGACCCATGCTCCCCGCGGCGAGGTCCCAAGTCTCGTGGTCGAAATCGGCTCGAGCCGGCATTTCGGACACGATGCCGAACATGAAACGCTCCAAACGAACTGGTCGCTCGGGCAAAGTATGCTCTACCATCAAGTTCGGTTCGGCGACGCGAGCAAACTCAACGTCCGAGCTGAGACGAAAAATGCGATGCCCCGCACTGCGGATCACGGACCATACTGGGCTGCCGAGCACCCGGCCGTGTTAATTGCAGCACCTTTTGATCACGACGTCATCAATCCCCACTACCATAAAGAGACGGACACGCATCTTACGATGAACTGGGACTACTTCAGGTCAACCTCGCGATTCTCGATCGAAAGTGTGATGTTTCTCACGGGCGCGAAGGTCACTGGCGAGGAATCTACGAAGTTCGCCACCGAGTCCGCGCGCCTCAGCCAGCATATCAACGACGACGCAAATCCCGAGGTATGGTTTTTCTCGCCGAAATAAAAAGCGCCCAGCCCCGAGGGGCCGAGCGCTTTTTCGTAAGTTAATTTCGTAACTATTTTCCGCGCGTGATGCTCGAAGCGCCGATCGTAATCGTTCCGACGTCGAGCACGGTTTGGAGCTTTACGATTCCGAATGGAACCGGAGCAACCCAGAGGAGTGAACCGTCGTTATTCGTGACCTTGCAGGTATCGAACGTGCCGGCGGCAACCTTGATGCGCTCCTTGGTGCC
>JBBQMV010000245.1:0-4419 GCA_038329315.1 Bdellovibrionia bacterium
TTCGCGTTTGAGGTCGGATGCGGTCGGTGCGGTCGGGAAATCGGGTCTTGCTTGGGCGGTCATCGTTCTTCTGCCTTTCTTAAGTGAGATGCTCGTAAGCGGGTAGGGTCAGGAAATCTTCGAATTCGGAATTTAAGACGAGGCGATCCAGCAGCGTTTCCGCCCTCCCAAGAAGAACGCCGGCCGCTGGCAATTCCGCCAGTAGTTTCGCTTTCTCTTCGGTCTTCCACGTCGTGTAGAGGTCTTTCGTGAACGGGCGTCCGTCGGCGAGATTCGTGCCGGTCCGGAGCCACTGCCAAAGCTGAGCGCGCGAAATCTCCGCGGTTGCTGCGTCTTCCATCAGGTTATGGATCGCGGCCGCGCCGACGCCCGCCAACCAGGAACGGAGGTAAGCGAGCGCGACGCCGATATTATTTCGAATGCCGGTTTCGGTAACCGCGCCGCCGGCGACTTTCGTGTCGAGGAGTTCCGCTTCGCGCGGGAGATCCATTCCGACCGGTTTGTTCTTTTGGTTCGGCTTGTCGCCGAGGACGGCGACGAACTCTTCTCGCGCGAGCGCGATCAGATCTGGATGCGCCACCCAGGTTCCGTCGAAGCCGAGTCCGGCCTCGCGAGTTTTGTCGGCTTTCACTTGGGCGTAAGCCTTTTTGTTCACTTCTTCATCCTTGCGACTCGGGATGAAAGCGGACATGCCGCCCATCGCGTGCGCGCCGCGCTTGTGACAAGCGGCGACGAGGAGCCGCGCATACGCGGCCATGAATGGCGTGGTCATCGTGATCTGCGAGCGGTCGGGAAGATTCGCCTCCGGGTGATTCCTGAGCCGCTTGATCAGCGAGAAAATATAGTCCCAACGACCGGCGTTCAGGCCGGAGACGTGTTCGCGAAGTTCGTAGAGAAACTCTTCCATTTCGAAAGCGGCCGGAAGTGTTTCGATCAGCATCGTCGCGCGGATCGAGCCGTGGGGGATTCCGAGGCGTTTCTGCGCATAAGTGAAGACGTCGTTCCAAAGGCGTACTTCAAGATGGCTCTCCATCTTCGGAAGGTAGAAATAGGGGCCGCTTCCGCGCTTCAGCAGTTCGGCGGCGTTATGAAAAAAGAAGAATCCGAAATCGAAGAGGGACGCCGACATCGGCTTTGGGCCGCCCGGCGTGGTTACGGTAGCGTTTTTTTCTACCAAGTGCCAGCCACGCGGGCGGACCTTCAGCGTCGCGCGCTTGGGGCCTAGTTTGTATTCTTTACCTTCAGGGCTTTTGAAGACGAGATCGCCTCGGACGGCGCCGTGAAGTGCGGTTTGACCATCGAGGATATTTTTCCACGTCGGTGAAAGGGAGTCCTCGAAGTCGGCCATAAAAACGTTCGCCCCGGAATTCAGAGCGTTGATGATCATTTTCGGTTCCGCAGGTCCGGTGATTTCGACCGTGCGGTTCTCGAGATCTTTTGGGCAGGACGCGACCTGCCAGATTCCGGCGCGTGCTTCCTTGATGTCGTCTCGGCCGGCCAGGAACGCTATGAGCGGATCGCGATCGATCTCGTTCTGGCGTTCTTTCCGGGCGAGAAGCAGTCGCTCACGCGTCGGTCCGAACTTGGTTTCGAGTTCGGCGAGAAAAGTCAGTAAATCGGGGGTCAGAAGAGGCGACAACGCGGCGCGAATGCTCAAGGGAGCGACGACGCTGTTCGTGGCAGTACCCGCAGGGTTATGATTTTCGTCAGGGCGCATCCGTGGCCTCCAAGTTCCAACTCTACACAAGGAGTGAAACGGAGACCGGATCGCATGTCAAAGCGAAACCACTCAAGACGGCTAACGCCGTATACCAGACGAGATTACTCGTCGCTCGTATCGATATTTTTCTTCGATTTCAGGGCCGTTTTCGTCGGCCTCACGGGCGCAACCGACGAGATCGACCGGTTCAGCGGTGATTTCTTTGATTGGGCGGTGATCCGAGGTCTTCCGGCCGAAGTCGCGGCTTTCGCCGCGAATGCATGGGCCGCCTTACCGCGGGCGGTTGCGCGAGGAGCGGCTTTTGCGGACGCACGGGCGACCGGTCTTGTCGCGTGATGCTGAGTGGCGACCCGGGCCCTCAGAGCCGGGGCGACGACGTGGCGAACGACCGGAGCGGGCGCCGGAACGGGTCTCCGCGCGATCGCGTTTACCGGTGGGTTCACGTGTTGGGCGGCGGACGGCGTTTCGGTTTCGCCATTCGTATCTTCGGGATCTTGGCCGGGCTTATTGCGTTCGGCGAGGTCTTGGGCAGCCGCTCGGCGAGCGGGTTCGACGCCGGTCGGAGTGACGACGTGTGGGCGGACGATATCCGCGGCGGCGACCATGTCGGCCTGGGCCGGTAGGAAGAAGCGGTCGAGGAGCGAGTAGCGTTCGTCGAGCTTAATACCGACGATCGAAAGGAGGTAGAACCCGAAGAGGGCCATGTGTTTGAAGCCAGCCTTCTGGCGAAGCATCGTTTCAAGCTTCGACACGCGAAGCTCGACGAGGTCCGGTAGTTCCTTCTTATTGCTGCGGAAACCGCGAAAGAAACTCGAGATGAGGCCTGGCTTTTCCTTCTCGACGATTTTGGTTTTTGCTTCCCAATCCGAAGTGAGGATTTGTTGGGCCGTATCGTTCAGCTCGCGAAGTTCCATGCGTTCGATCGCCATGTCGGATTCGAAGAGCGCGTGCATGATTTGGGCGGTATCGCCGTAATTGTAGTGCGGGAACTTCTTGAGCATCACTGCGCGAAGCGCAGCTTGGTAAGCGGCAGCGCTCGAATAGCGGTTGGCCGGATCTTTCGCCAACGCCTTCATCACGACTTCGTCGACTTCTGCGCAAACTTCCGGATTGATCGTCGAAGGCGGAACCATATTCTCTTCGCACTTTTCGATGCGTTTGATGATTTGGAGTTCGGTATCGCCCGTCTTTTGGAAAAGCTTTTGCGAGGTGAGGAGTTCCCACGTCACGATACCGAGCGAGAAGATATCCGATCGGCCGTCGAGATTTTCTTCGGCGAGTTGCTCCGGAGAGAGGTATCCGCACTTGCCCTTGATTTGGCCAGCGCGCGTCTTCTCGGCAATTCCGTTCTTCGCTTTCGCGATCCCGAAGTCGATGACTTTCAGGTTCCCGGAGTAGCTCACGATCAGGTTATGGGGCGAGACGTCGCGGTGAACGGCGTTCACGGCTTCGCCGGTCGCGGCGTTTTCGAAGGAGTGAGCGTAGCTCAGGCCGGCCGCGGCTTGGGACATCAGTCCGAGCACGGTTGGGACCGGAATCGGTTCGCCCTTTTCGGAAAACTTCATGGTCATTTCGCGCAAGCTCTTTCCTTCGACGTATTCCATGGCGATGTACGGCTGACCGTCGATTTCGCCGAAGTCGTGAAGTTGGATTGTGTGCGGGTGATTGAATCCGAGCGTCGTGTGAATCTCGGAGCGAAACATTTTAATGAAGATCGGATCGTTCGCGATTTCGCGCAGGATCCGTTTGATCACGAGAATGCGACCGTTCGCGCCGGGCTTAGCGGGGCGGGCGAGGAAGACCTCGGCCATGCCGCCCGCGGCGAGGTTCTTCAGGAGAACGTAATCACCGAAGACTTCGAATTTCTTGTTCGTGCTCGACGACATCGGCGACCTCCCTGACGGATTCATTCCGTCATAAAGCTTATCGACCCGAGCGAACGTACAACTTAGTGGGTGCAAACTGTTAATATCAATTTAACACATTAACGCACTAAGTCAATCATGCTGATTTTCAAATCATTTCATATAGTTAAGTGTATTTCCGGGAACTCTAGACGCGCCGAATCTTTATTTTCGCACGGGATTGGGGTCCCCTTAATTCGCAATTAAGAGGGATGAGATACTTTTCGTGTAGATGCTCGCGGAAATAAACGCGGTCGTCCCGACATGGGCGAGGGTGTTTGCGGCGGTATCGTACGTGAATTGCTCGATCGTGTTGTACGTCGATGCACCGGAGGCGATCAGGATTTTTCCGTCCGACATTTCGGCCATCGCGGTAACCCCGGCAAGGACGCTCGCGTTGTTAAAGGCGGAGGCACCGGCTGCGATCGCCGTTGCGGTGATCGGGTACGTGTAAATCTCATTCACCGGGCCCGTGGTGTTGGAGTAAGAGACGAGAAGGCGACCCGTAGAGAGGATTATCCCGGCGGTCGGATAGTGATTCACCGTCGGACCCGTTTGGGACGAAAGGCAATCCGCAGCTATCGCGTAGCCACTGGTCTTGATGAGCCCGATTTTATTGTTCGGAGTCGCCGCCGCGTGGAGGTAGACGATCGTGCCGCTCGGCCCTTGTAGCGTTCGAGGAATCAGAGTGGTCGAAGTCGCGCAGGAACCGGCCGGTGCGTTTACGTAAGAAGCCGCACCGGAAAGGACGCGGGATTTGTTGCTGGAAAATTTTTCGAGGGCGGTTCCTTTGCT
>JBBQMV010000246.1:0-4392 GCA_038329315.1 Bdellovibrionia bacterium
TCTTCCTCCAGATAATTTTCAGGAGGACCCGGATCCGGTCGTCGCGCATCGAAGTTCGCCTACGAACTTCGGGCTTTACCTTCTCTCGGTGGTCACTGCCCACGACTTCGGGTGGTGCGGACTTAGGGAAATGGCGACCCGCCTCGATCAAACGTTACGAAGCATGGTCGATCTCCCACGCTTCCGCGGGCATTTCTATAATTGGTACGAAACCCGGGATTTGCGAATTCTCGAGCCGGGCTACATATCATCCGTGGATAGCGGAAACCTCGCCGGAAATCTCCTTGCCCTCGCCCAAATATGCGACGAAGTTCGCATCGAGCCAGTTTTCTCCTCGTCCGCAATCATCGGGATCAAGGATTCCGTAAATATCTTGCGACAGGAGATCGAGCGAATCGGCGAAGATCGGCGAACTTCTGGAGTTTCCATCGTGAATCTGCGCGACGCCGCCCAGAAATTCGAGGAGCGGTTAAATCGTCCTCCGAAATCTCCATCAGAACGCGCGGAATACTGGGACGCGCTTGATCTTCGGGCGGAGACTCTGAAGGACATCGCTTGGGCGTTCGCCCGCGAGCGGGACAGCCCGGAAACTTCCGAAATTGTCGAGTGGGCGAATCTTACCGCGGCGAACGTTCGCAGTCACGCCGAGGATTTTCGCACACTTCTTCCGTGGGCCCAGTTCCTTTCCCGGTCCGGTCTGGTCGCGAAAGATGATCCGATCGCGGAAAAACACTGGAGCGAAATCGAACGTATCCTTTCGCTCGACCTTATTTTAGCTGACCTCGGAACCCGCTGCGATGAAGCGCTTCCGCACTTCGAAGCCCTCGCGGCGATCGCGACCGAATCGCACGCGACGCTCGATCTCCTTTATTTCGATCACGTGATCGAGGCGCTTCACCGATCGAAGGAAGCGGCTCTCCTCATCCAATCTGATTTTCTGAAAGTGTCCGAACTCTCGCGAAAGCTATTTAACGAAATGGAATTTGGCTTTCTCTTCAACACGAAAAAGAGACTTTTTTCGATCGGTTACCGCGTCGCGGAAGAACAGCTCGACGAAAGTTGCTACGACCTTCTCGCTTCGGAAGCGCGCCTTACGAGCTATATTGCTATCATTAAAGGCGACGTACCGGTTTCCCACTGGTTCCGCCTCGGGCGTGGGCTGACGCCGGTAACTGGCGGAGCCGTTCTTCTTTCCTGGTCGGGATCGATGTTCGAATATCTGATGCCTTCGATCATCATGAGTCCGCCGCGCGATAGTTTACTTGATCGGACTTGCAAACTCATCGTCGCGCGGCAAATCGAGTATGGAAATTCTCGGGGTATTCCATGGGGGATCTCTGAATCTGCGTTCAACGTCCGTGATTTGGCCCTGACTTACCAGTACTCGAACTTCGGAGTGCCGGGGCTTGGCTTGAAGCGGGGGCTCGGAAACGATCTTGTGATCGCCCCCTACGCGACTGCCCTCGCGAGCATGATTAATCCGCGGGAAGCACTGCGGAATCTTGCCCGCATCGAAAACGAAGGCGGACGCGGTTCTTACGGATTTTACGAAGCGATGGACTATACACCTTCGCGTATCCGCGAGAACCACACGAACGCCGTCGTGCGCGCCTACATGGCCCACCATCAGGGAATGTCCTTGCTCGCTTTCGCAAACGTGATTTTATACGGACTTCCCCGAAAACGATTCCACCGGGAGCCGCTCGTAAAGGCTGCCGAACTTCTGCTTCAGGAAAGGACTCCGCGCGAACTCGGCGAGATCCATTTAAGGGCCGGCGAGGGCGAAAATCTGGTCGCTCGGAACGTCGTCGAGCCGATCAGCCGAAAGTTTCGGTCTCCTCACCACGTATTACCGACTTCACACCTCCTCTCGAACGGACGTTACGCCGTCATGATTACCGGCGCGGGATCGGGATATAGCCGGTGGAAAGGCCTCGCGGTAAATCGGTGGCGCGACGACGTGACCCGCGACTCGTACGGAACTTATTTTTACTTACGGGACTGTGATTCGAACCGAATTTGGTCTCCGACTTATCATCCTGCCTGCGTAGACCCCGATCGTTCAGAAATCATATTCAGCGAACAGGAGGCAAAGATCTCGCGCACGGACGGAACGCTTTCGACCGAACTGCGGGTCATGGTCGCGACCGATGATGACGCCGAGCTTCGTCAATTATCAATTACAAATCACGGGCCGGAAACGCGGATCATCGAAGTAACTTCCTATTCGGAAGTGGTGCTTGCGCCCCCGGATTCTGACCGTGCCCATCCGGCCTTTTCGAATCTCTTCGTTCAAACTGAATTTGTCCCGGAGGTTTCTGCGATTTTTGCCACCCGTCGCCCACGGTCCGATAAAGAGAGTCGCGCGTACGTCGCGCATGTCGTGGCGGCGAACGCCGATGTCGTAGGGGAAGTCGAATACGAGACTGATCGCAACCGATTCATCGGCCGAGGGCGTTCGATTCGCCGTCCGGCTTCGGTCGTCGACGGACGACCTCTTTCGAAACGGACCGGCGCGGTCCTCGATCCGATTATGAGCCTTCGCGTCCGCGTCCGAATTCCACCCGGCGCCACGACGATCCTCTGTTTTACGACGCTCGTGACTTCGACTCGCGAAGGTACGACGGTGCTCGCGGAAAAGTACCATGGCCCGTTCGCGTTCGAGCGCGCCGCCACGCTCGTGTGGACGCATGCCTACGCGCGCCTCCGCCATCTCGGGATCGAACCCGACGAAGCGCAGATTTTTCAGAAGCTTGCAAATCGGGTGATTTTTTCTGATCCACTGATGCGGCCGTCGAGCGAAATCCAAAAGCGAAACGTCCTTAATGTCACGGGGCTCTGGGGGCGCGGGATTTCGGGTGATTATCCGATCATACTCGTTCGGGTGGAAGGCTCCGACGAAGAGAGTCTCGTTCGTCAGCTTTTGCGTGCTCACGAATACTGGCGGATGAAGCGGCTATCCGTCGACATCGTGATCTTGAATGAGAAGGCTTCCTCTTACGTCCAGGATTTTCAGCTTTCACTTGAGGCGCTTTCTCGCGGAAGCGACAGTTCGCTCCCAAGGGATCCCGATTTTTATATCGGGCGGGTCTTTGTGCTTCGGAATGATTTGCTCGATGATCGCGAGCGTGACCTCCTTCAGACGCGTGCTCGCGCTATTCTAAACGGCCGCCTCGGAACGCTTGCCGAGCAAGTCTTGAAAGTCCGTAAGGCCGATCCGCTTAAAACGTTGCCGCAAAAGGCGACCGATGAAGTTCTCGAAGAGCGCCCTTCGCCAGAGACCTCCGACACCGCCGACCTCGCGGCAAAGCTTGAATTTTATAACGGGGTGGGCGGTTTCGCGAACGGCGGCCGCGAATACGTCGTGATTCTGAACCAGGGTCAGCGAACGCCTGCGCCATGGGTAAACGTGATCGCAAATGCTCAATTTGGATTTCACGTCTCCGAGACCGGTGCCGGCTATACCTGGTCCCAGAATAGTCGCGAGAATCAGCTTAGCGCGTGGTCGAATGATCCCGTGATCGATCCGCCGAGCGAAGCGATCTACCTTCGCGACCTCGATAGTGGAAATCTTTGGTCGCCGACGGCGGCTCCGATTCGGCGGGAGACCGGAACTTACATCGTTCGTCACGGGCGCGGCTATTCGGTTTTCGAGCACGAGGCGTTCGGGATTCAGAGCGTACTGACGACTACCCTTGGGGGAGAAGATTCCGTAAAGGTCACTCGGCTGACGCTTGAAAACCGCAGTGATCACGAAAGAAAAATTTCGATTTCCGGATATGTGGAATGGGTCCTCGGATTTTCGCGCTCCCTTACGGCACCTTATATCGTAACTCAGATCGATCGAGATACCGGCGCGCTATTCGCGACGAATCCGATGGATGCCGAATTCGGGCGAAGAGTAGCTTTTTTCGATTTCGGAGATCGCTCGATTTCGGTCACCGGCGATCGTGGGGAATTCGTCGGACGAAACGGAAATCTTGCCCGCCCGGCGGCGCTTTATCGGGATACGCCCTTGAGCGGTTCCGTGGGAGCGGGAATGGATCCTTGTGGGGCCATTCAAACGGAAGCCGTCCTCGCACCCGGCGCGAGTTATGAACTCGTGATGCTGCTTGGTCAGGCGGAAAACCGTGAAAGCGCGCGGGATTTGATTCGTGAGTATCGTCGGGTCGATGTCGATACGCTCTTAGTGGAGACGCGGGAGAAGTGGACGGGCCTACTCGAGCAGGTTCAGGTGGAAACCCCGGATCGCGCGATGGACATCCTTCTGAACGGCTGGCTCCTTTACCAAACCATCGCGTGCCGGTTCTGGGCGCGCGCAGCGTTTTATCAAGCCGGCGGCGCCATCGGCTTCCGAGATCAGCTCCAAGACACCATGGCTTTCGTGACCGC
>JBBQMV010000247.1:0-4375 GCA_038329315.1 Bdellovibrionia bacterium
ATCCGAGGGCAGAATTTCCATTTGTTTCTGAACTGATGATGCGAGCGTGCCCGGGAAGTGGAAATCGAGACTGAGGGAATAACGGCTATCGCCCGGGTGATCTGGATCTTCCTCGGCGTTGATATTCGCCATCACCCATCCGGCCGCGTTTCGCTTCGAATACGCATCCGAAGGTTCATGCCGCATTTCATCCGCAGTCGCCATCAGCACGGTCAGTCCGCGGCGTTCGAGGCGTTCCTTCAGATCCGCGCGAACGGCATTTGCCGCCTTCGTGCAATCGGTACAAGCGCCGTTCGTTCGGACGAAGAGCACCATCTTCGTCGCTTCGGGCTTCAGAATCTGGGCGGCCGTGAACGAGAGGTAGCGTTTGATGCCTTCGAGATCGACATCGGCCTTCGTGACTTTATTTCCCGCGGTTTTATAATCGCGGATGAAGCGACCGCTTGAGGGCAGCACTTCGTTTTGAAAAATTTCTTCCTGCCACGCCGGTAGGTCGCCGAGATTCGGTCGGGCCTTTTCGACCTGATCCCGAAACTGCGGCGCGAGCGGATCCGCGGCTTGGGTGGACGGAGCGAGCAACAAACCCAGAAGGATTGGAATGAGCATAGTTACCTTTAGTCTAAAGGGATCTCGGGCGCGGTTAAAGTCTCGAAATCATCTCGAAATCAACGCGTCAAAAAACTGACGACTTCATTCCCGCCCGGAATCGTTTAAACTTCGAGAAGTGAACCTTCGGGAGAAACTACCGCGTATTCTGTCGCCCATCAGTTTCTTCCTCGCGATGCTCGCCTGGATCGCGACGAAGATGGCCTACTCTTTCCGAGACGAATTTCCGGCGCTCGGACTGCTTTGTAAGTGGGACTGCGGTTGGTACGAGTCGATCGCGCGCCAGGGCTACCTCTCCCCGATTCCGCCCCTCTTCCAAAACTCGGAGGCGTCGAACGTCGCGTTTTTCCCGGCGTACCCCTTCATTGGCCGCGCCGTGGGAAGCCTTCTTCAGATTCCTTACACCTCCGCGCTCCCCTTAACTTCGATCCTCTGCGCGATTCTTGTATCGATCTCGGTCGCGCGACTGCTCCGTGAGGAGACCCGGGTGTCTCGCTTCGTTCGGTACGCGGTCCTCGTCGCCTACCCCGCTTCGTTCTACCTTTTCGTTTCGTACAGCGAATCGCTCTATTTAGCGGCGATGCTCGGCGGAACATCGCTCATTCTTTTTAATCGCAAACCCGGAAAGCTCGGTTTTCTCCTCCTCGCCGCCTCGGGCATCGTCCTCGGCGGAACGCGACTGACCGGTTTCGTGATTCCGTCGCTCCTCCTCGCCGCCGAAGCCCTCCTCTTTTTCCGGAATCGGCGCGACGCCAAACCTGCGCCCGCGTTTTTTCTCGGTGGTGCGATTGCCGGCTCGGGCGCTTTCTTCGCGTACTGCGCGGTTCGCTTCGGACATTGGAATCTCTATTTCTGGCAAGTCTCGCTCGGGTGGTACAAAGAATTTTCACCGATTAAGGCACTTGATCTTCTATTCAATCCTAAATTCGGCCCGTCGCTGAACTACGACCTCCTCCAATACCAATCGCGTTGTCTTTCATGGATGCTGATCGCGACGATGACCGCGATTTCGGTTTACGCGGGCATCCGCGCGATCCTGAGCGCGCGCGCGGCTTACGTAAAAAACGACCGCGCCCTTCTACTCCGATGCGCGCTCGTTTTCGCGGCGATCATTCATTTCTTTATCGTCGTCTGCGGCGACGTCGGTCCCTGGGATATTTGGGGGAATGGACTTCGCTATCCGATGCCGACGGCGTTCCTCCTCACCCTCGCATGGCGGGATGAATGGACTCCGGCGTTTATCCGGAGACGACCACCGGTGAAATGGATCACGGTCGCCGGGCTCGCGGTCGTTCTCATTTGGCTATTTCGGCTTGAGGTCGGTTACCTCGGCCGGTTCATCCAGAATGAGTGGGTCAGCTAGGCTGTTTTCTAAATCAGGTGAACGACGTTAAAGCCGAAGATCTTGTTCACGCTCTCGACCATCTGCGGACTCGTCTGTAGACCGACGGTCTTCGGAAGTTCAAGTCTCGTTTTGAAGCGTGGATCGGAGAATTCGATCCGAACGGGACATTTCCCGCGGAACGCGATGATGTTCTTTTTTAACTCGCGGAGCTGATCGCTCGAGATGCGCTCGAGCGGAATCCGGAGCACGACCTGCTGGACGCGGTTTTTGTGGGACTCGTCGACCCATTCGAGCGTCTTCACGAAGACCTTCGCGCCGTCAGGAGTCGCTTCGACTTCGCCAGTTACGAGCAGCGGCGCTGCTTCGGCGGCGGCCTTCTTCAGCATCTCGCCGTTTAAGGCGAACGATTCCGGGAAGAACACGACTTCCATCGAGCTCGCAAGATCTTCGAGACGTGCGAAAGCCATACGGCTCCCCTTCTTCGTCATGATCTCTTTCATTTCGCCGATGAGGCCCGCGACACGAACTTCCGGGCGTTTCGGCCGCGAGTAACCGCCGGAGCCGAAGGACGCTTCGGGCGCCGGCTTCGCCGCCATCTCTGCTGTCTTCTGAATGCCCCATTCTTTTAGCTTATCGATCGACCAGCCGAGCCACTCTTCGCAAATGGTTTGCCAGGTATCCATCGGATGCCCGGAGACGTAGAACCCGACGACCTGCTTCTCCATGATGAGACGCTTCGCCTGGGGCCAGTCTTCTAACTTCGCGAAAATCGCGTCGGTGGGCATGACCATCTTCACGTCTTCCGCCGAGAACGAATCGAAGAGCGAGGTTTGGCCGAGCGCTTTTTCTTCCTGCTCGTCGGACGCGAATTCGAGCAATTTTTCCAGCGAGGCGAGGAGACTCGGACGATTCACTTCCGAAATCGTATCGAACGCGCCGGCGATCGTGAGGGCTTCGAGAACTTTTTTGTTCACCTTTCGGGTCGACACGCGACGAGCGAAGTCGAGCACGGAGGTGAACGGGCCTCCCTCTATGGCCGGCGTACCGAGCGCGTTCTCCACTGAAGCTGGGATTTCCGGGCGGCCCTTACGTGCTTCGAGGATGAGATCGACGGCGACTCCACCGACTCCCTTAATAGCCTCTAAACCGAATCGGATCGCGCGCGTTTTTACGGTTGTTCCCGGTGTTTCTATTTCTTCGACCGAGAATGATTTCTCAGAAAGGTTCACATCCGGTGGAAGAACCGGAATACGGTTCATCTTCGCGTTCGCGATGTACTTCGTAATTTTATCCGTGTCGTTTACTTCGGTCGCCATCAGCGCGGCCATGAACTCGGCCGGATAATGTTTCTTCAAGTAAGCGGTTTGGTACGTCAGCACGCCGTACGCCGCCGAGTGGGATTTGTTAAATCCGTATTCGGCGAACATCGCCATGAGGTCGAAAATCGAGTTTGCGATTTCTGGCTTTAACCCCTTCTTCGCGGCGCCTTCGCCGAAGATGAGTTTGTGATTAGCCATTTCGTCGGCCTTCTTTTTCCCCATCGCACGACGAAGAAGATCGGCCTGTCCGAGCGAATAGCCCGCGAGTTCGCGAGCGATCTGCATGACCTGCTCTTGGTAAACGATAACTCCGTAGGTCTCGGCGAGAATGCCTGCGAGTTCCGGCACCGCGTACTCGATTTTTTCGCGTCCGTGCTTCCGATCGACGAAGACGTCGACCATTCCGGAGCCGAGCGGACCCGGGCGATAGAGCGCGCCGAGCGCGGTGAGGTCGTCTAATGTGCTCGGCTGTAACCGCGCGCAGAGGTCCTTCATCCCCGACGACTCGACCTGGAAGATCCCGTCGGTGTCGCCCGAAGAAATCAGCGCGAAGACCAAGGGGTCTTCATAATTCATGTCTTCAAGGCGGAATTCTTCGCGCGCACGCACAAGCTTCACGGCGTTGTCGATGACGGTGAGTGTCTTCAGCCCCAGGAAGTCATATTTGATGAGTCCGATTTTTTCGGAGGCGTCCTTATCGAACTGGGTGACGACATCGCCGTCTTTCGAAACATAGAGCGCGCAGTAGTTCACGACCGGCTCTTCGGTGATGATCACGCCGGCGGCGTGGATCCCGGCGTTCCGGTAGAGGCCCTCGAGCTTACGGGCGTAACCGATGACGGTGTTTACTTTCGTGTCGGCTTCCATTAACTCGCGGAGCCGTGGTTCCTTGGCGATCGACTGGTCGATCGAGATCCCGAGATCGTCCGGGATGAGTTTATTAATGATGTCGGTCTCGGCGAAGGAGAGTCCTAAAACGCGGCCGACGTCTTTAATTGCAGCGCGGGTTTGGAGCTTCCCGAAGGTGATGATTTGGCAGACGTTCGCTTGGCCGTATTTTTTCTCGACATACTCGATGACCTCGCCTCGCCGGTCTTGGCAGAAG
>JBBQMV010000248.1:0-4367 GCA_038329315.1 Bdellovibrionia bacterium
AAGTTTGGCGCGAGGAGATCGTAGAGCCCGTCGTCGATCGGATGGATCATGTGGAGCTCGGACAGGCTGTAAAGCGGGCCGTGCTTATAGGGGATGATCTGTTTCCCGCTGCTATTTTTCGGTTGGTAGGTGAAGTCCATCCAGCCGAGCAAATTATCGAAGAATTCTTCGATATCGAGGTCGCGGTACTCATTGGCGAAGTCTTGATCCTTCTTGAACTTTTCTTCGACCATTTTGCCAATGAGGTCCTTCACGCCCTTTCGTGCTTCCTCGACGTCGAAAACGGGCGCCGGACTCGCGCCAGGCTTCGGTGGTGTCGGGCTGCCCGAAGGTTTAGGGGCCGGCGGAGGGGCCATTGCCGAAAGCATCGAGTTAATCCCGACTTTACTCGATTCCGATTCGATGATCGCCGTGAAATGCCCTGGGAGAGTCGAATCGTTACTGAATTTATCGATCTCGTCCTTCATCACGACGGTCAAACCTGGGACGTTTCCGGGAATCGGGTAGAAGAATGGGAAGCTCCATATCTGGTCGAGGATCGAGCGAGGAAGTTTTGGCAAACTCGATCCCTGTCCGCCGAATGCCTTCAGTTCCTTATAAGCGCGGAGGCGGAGGAGCGAAATTTTGAATCCCGTTTTGGCGAGGTAGTGGGCCTTCAGCGTGTCCGAAGAATCGGCGCTCGACCGCGCATTCACTTGGGCGACGTAGGTAAATTCGGTCACGACGACCGAAAGAACCGTCATCGAGGCGATCACCATGAACAAGGCGATTCCGCTTTCGTCGTGAGGGACCCGCTTCAGGGTCAGCCGCTGCTTAAAGCGTCGGATCCATGCCATAGAATGGGGTCTCCGGTTTAAACATGTAGATTCCTTTGAACGAAAGTCTTTGGATTCCTGTCACTTCCAGCGAAAGTTCGACGATATCGGGGTAGAGCCCCTTCATATCGTCGCGGTTTGAGTCCCAGGTGTTTTCCCAGGCCTTTTTGTCGCGCCGATAGTACCGGAACTTAAATTTCTTCACTCCGGTCAGTAGCGGGTAGGCTTTCGCGACCTTCGTCTTTTTTCCGATTTTTGAATCATTGAAAACGTCGGCATCTTCGACCTTCACGAGCATCTTGACGCCGTCTCCGAGATCCGAATCCTTGTCGTCGCGAAGTTCATAAACGATCTTCGCGAATTCGCATTCCTCGGAGTTTTTATAGATCCGCATGTGCGAAGCGGAAACGAAGGAGAGCCGATTCTCGGTGCCCACGAAGCGAGAAGGGCGAATCGCCGTAAGGTCAGTCGCGCCGAGCCAAAAGTCGCTCGTTTGACCGAGTTCGGATTTCGAAAGTTCGTCGAGCTGCTGGGATTGGGCCGCGGCGTTTCTCGAATTCCCCTGGTCGGGTGGTGTCGCACTTGCGCTCGGATCCGGAAAGTTCTTCGGATTTAGATTTACCGGCGAAAAGAGTGCCGCTATATCCCGATCCATCAGCCCCATCGAGAGCCGGATTGCGGCGTGGAAGTCACCTTCGCTGATGATTTTCGCACGGTATCTGAAGGTCTGGGTCGTCGACTGATAGATCGCGAGCGAAATCATTACGAGGAGCACAATGGCAATCATGACCTCCACTAACGTGAAGCCTTCCTCGGAGCGTGTCGCCTGCGTGATGCGGTTACGGATTGATATTGAAGTCACTGTTGAGGTCTACCCAGTACATGGCGAGTTCGTATTTTTGAACGGTGGCCCCGCGCTTCCATTTCACCGTTATGGTGACTTCACGTACGGCCTTCGAAAGGAAGTTCGTAATTACTTTGGTCATTTGCTCGACGATTGCCGAATTCTTTTCGTCATTGTCCGCACTTTCGCTCGCGTTCCCTTTATCGCCGCCCGCAGCCTTCGAAAGACCAGAAAGGTTTGGAAGCTTCACCTCTTTAATTTTGCGGGTCCACGAGTAGTCTTGGAACGGATCGTCGAATTGGCCGCTGAGCTCACCGGCGATATCCTCGAATTTTTTTCCCGAAATTTCGACTTCGGTCTGAATCATCGCATTTCGCGCAAGGACGCTGACTTCGTCGATCTGTCGCGCTTTAAGTGCGGAGTTCATCGCGGAAGACTGAATGGCGACGATCGAGGAAAATGCAATCAGCATGATCGCGAGGGCGATCATCACTTCTAAGAGCGTAAACCCATCAGTGCGAAGGCCTTTCCACCTGAGTTTCATGGTTCGATTAGCGCTTCCTCGGCAGGAACGAAGTGTTCGATTACCTTCGTTCGGCCGACGGTTGGCGCGATGATGAGGGTCGCGTGGTGGTTCGAGGTGTCCTTTAAATGAATGACGGTCTGCTCGATGATTCCATGGGGAAAGAAGTGGGTATAGACTACCCCGTCGGTCGCGGCGGTCTTTGCTTGTTCGGTTTTTACGTCTTCAAATTCGACCCCGCGCGGAAGATCGACTTTCCTTCGGGTGACGTAAGTGGCCAGGGCGAAGGAAGGTTCATTGGCTTTCAGTTTCGCTTCTTCTTCCTCGCTGAGTTTCGAACCGAATTTCTTCGCGCGTTCGGCTTTCGCGCGCGTTTCTTCGGTATCCATGAGGAGATTTTGGGGGCCGACCTCGACCCAGTACCGTTGGTCCTTTAGGTCGTAAACGAGACGATGGACCTTCTTTGTCATCATCGCGGCGTTATAGGCGTAGCGAACGGTCGTCGCGATATCGCGAGTGGTCGATCCGAGAGAGATTTTGAAGACGCTCGAAATGCTGGGGACGGCCATCCCCGCGATCGTCGCCATCAATGCGACGACGACTAATAGCTCGATAAGAGAGAACCCGCGCTCGGATTCTCTCTCACCAAACTCGGTCGGATTAAATACTGTCGGAGGTGAGGTCGGTCGCATTACCATCGCCACCCTCGACGCCGTCTTGGCCGTACGACTTGATTAAGAACTTTTGTCCATCGGACTCGTAGATCATGGTGTTATTCCACGCGTCGACGGGAACTTTTTTAGCATATCCCTCGACGTTATAGTTTTTACAGTCGCGACCGCCGGTCGGCTTGGTCACGAGTGCTTCCAGTCCTTGGTCCGTCGTCGGATAAATGTTGCAGTCGAGGCGATAATTTTCGAGCGTCGAGGATAGGTTCCGAATGATGACCTTTGTCGAGTCGACCTTTGCCTTGTTATAGGCCGCCGTAATTTTGCCGACGGCGAACGTACCGATCATCGCGATAATCGCGACGACGATCAGCATTTCAGTCAGTGTAAAGCCCCGTTCGTCGCGGAGGGTGAGTTTGATTTTCTTTTGTACTACGGTCATGTTTTCTCCTTCATTCATTGTTTTATTGGATGTTGTTCAAATCGAGTAGCGGCATGAAAACGGAAATGACGATAAAGCCGACCATTCCGCCCATGCCCACGATCATCAGTGGTTCGAGGAGAGAGGTCAGGCCGTCGATTTTCGCCGAAACCTGCTCCTCGTAGTTTTGGGAAACGTTTTCCAGCATCGCCGGAAGTTCACCCGTTTTCTCGCCGATCGAAATCATGTGAATGACGAGCGGAGGAAACTGACCGGATTTCGCGAGCGGGCCCGAGATCGATTGGCCTTCGGTAATATTCTCGCGAGCGTTCGAAATCGCTCGCTCGAGGAGGGTGTTTCCAACGAGGTTCCGGGATATCGCGAGTGCGTTTAGAATGGGTACTCCCGAACCGAGAAGGGTAGCCATCGTCGAGGTGAAGCGCTGAACGCCGATCATCCGAATCAGCGGACCGAAGACGGGGAACTTGAGTTGGATCGCGTCCCACGCTGGACGCCCCGAAGCGGAGTTCTTCCACTTTATGAAAAAGGAGATCGACCCGACGATCCCGCCGAGAATGAGGTACCAGTAGGTGATGATGATATCTGAAGTGGCCATGAGCACGATGGTCATCGGCGGCATCTTCTTATTCATAGACTCGAAAACGGTCTTTAGCTGCGGAAGCACGAAGGTAAAGATCGCGATCATGAGAACCGAAGCGACGAACAGCATGAGGGCCGGATAAGTCATACCACTCACGATTTTCGTACGGAGCCGCATCTGGGCTTCTTTCAGATCCGCGAGACGAATGAGAATAAGGGCGAGCGTACCGGACGCTTCGCCGGCCTCGATCATATTCACGAAAATATTATCGAATACGCGAGGGTGCTTCGACATCGCCTTAGAAAGTGAAAGACCTTCGTTTACGTCTTGGCGAACTTGGGCGAGAACGATCTTGATGAGCGGGTGCTCGGACTGCTCGACCATGGCGTTCAGCGCTTCGACGAGCTGAATGTTTGCTTTCACGAGCGAGGCGAGCTGCCGGGTCATCATCGAAACGTCTTTGATCCCGACTTTTCCGGAAAAAAATCCGGGAGC
>JBBQMV010000249.1:0-4366 GCA_038329315.1 Bdellovibrionia bacterium
CGAACATGGACGAATTCGCCATGGGCGGCTCGAACGAAAATTCCGCTTTCGGTCCGGTTGAGCATCCGACCTTTCCGGGTTACGTCCCGGGCGGTTCTTCGGGTGGATCCGCGACTGCGGTGAAGGCCGGCTTCTGCGTGGCCTCTCTGGGGAGTGATACCGGTGGATCAATTCGCCAACCCGCGAGCTATTGCGGCGTCGTCGGGCTGAAACCTTCTTACGGCCGCGTTTCGCGGTACGGGCTCGTAGCCTTCGCGAGCTCGCTCGACCAAATCGGCCCGTTCGCGAATACCGTCGAAGATGCGGCACTCCTCCTGCAGGTGATGGGCGGACACGATCCGCTCGACTCCACTTCGAGTGAGCTCCCCGCCGATCCGTACGTCGCGAATCTGAAGAAGGACCTCGATTGGAAGGGGCTCCGCGTCGGTATTCCGAAGGAATATTTTATCGACGGCGTCGATGCTCCGGTGAAGAAAGCCGTGAAAGACGCGATCGACTGGATCCGGGAGCAAGGCGCCAAGATCGTCGAAATTTCGCTCCCGAATACTCCGTACGCGGTCTCGGTGTATTATATTGTCGCCGTTTCCGAAGCGTCTTCGAATCTCGCGCGTTTCGACGGCGTTCGCTACGGCGTCCGCCCGCCGGGCGCGATGGAAGTCGATGACATCGCCGATTTTTATAAGCGCGTGCGCGCGAATTTCGGTCCCGAGGTGAAGCGTCGGATTATCCTTGGTACGTTCGCGCTCTCGAGTGGTTACTACGACGCCTACTTCCGGAAAGCCTGTCAGGTTCGCCGGATGATCAAGAACGACTTCGACCGCGTGTTTAAGGAGTGCGACGTGATCCTCGGACCGGTCGCGCCGTCGACCGCGTTCAAAAGGGGCGAGAAGAACTCGGATCCTTTGAAAATGTACCTGAACGATATTTTGACCATCCCGTGTAACCTCGCCGGTCTACCGGGCATGAGTATTCCGTGTGGAGTGAACGATGCCGGTCATCCGATCGGTCTCCAAGTGATCGCACCGCAGTTCCGCGACGATCTCGTCCTGAACGTCGCCCACGCGATCGAGAAGGGGTACAAGCGATGAATCCGGAATGGGAAGTCGTTATCGGGTTGGAAATTCACACCCAGCTCGCGACGAACACGAAAATTTTTTGCGGCTGTCCTTCTCGGGCACCGGAAGGCGTATCGGTAGCGGACCTCGGACCGAACGCGAATACCTGTCCGGTTTGCACGGCTCAGCCAGGCGCACTGCCGGTTCTGAATCGTAAGGTCGTCGAGTTTGCGATTCGCGCCGGATTGGCCACGAACTGCGAAATTCGGAAGCACAACGTGTTCTCCCGGAAGAACTACTTTTATCCCGATCTTCCGAAGGGCTACCAAATTTCCCAGTTCGATCTTCCGATCTGCGAGAAGGGCCACGTCGATATCGAGTATAAGGTCGGCGGAAAAGAAATGACGAAGCGGGTCGGGATCACCCGAATCCACATGGAAGAAGACGCCGGGAAGAACCTCCACATGGACGAGTTCTCACTCGTAAATCTAAACCGCGCTTGCGTGCCGCTCATCGAAATCGTTTCTGAGCCGGACATGCGTTCGTCCGAGGAAGCCGGCGCCTACATGCGCACGATGTACGGGATCGTGACCGCGATCGGAGTTTGCGATGGAAACATGCAGGAAGGAAACTTCCGCTGCGACGCGAACGTCTCCGTGATGCCGAAGGGCTCGACGAAGTTTGGAACCCGCGCGGAAATCAAGAACGTGAACTCTTTCCGATTCGTCGAGAAGGCGATCGAGTACGAAATCGAACGCCAGATCGCGCTGATTCAGTCGGGCGGAAAAGTAGTCCAGGAAACGCGCCTCTGGGATTCCGCGAAGGGCCAAACCTTCTCGATGCGTTCAAAAGAAGAAGCGCACGACTATCGCTATTTCCCGGAGCCGGATCTCATTCCAGTTCACGTCGATGAAAAGTGGATTTCGAGAGTGCGCGACGCCCTTCCGGAACTCCCGGCACAGAAGCGGAGTCGGTACGTCGCCGAGCTCGGGCTGACGGCTTACGACGCCGGAGTCCTGGTCTCCTCGGCCGCACTCGCGAAGTTCTTCGAGGACACGCTCAAGGCATTGAGTGGCGACGGGAAGTCTCTGGCAAAGATGGTTTCGAACTACCTCAGCGGGGAATTCTCGCGCCTCATGAACGAAGAAAACGTCGAACTCTCGGCAACGAAGATTACGCCGAAGCACCTGGCGGAAATCGTGAAGCTCCAAACCGCGAACGTGATTTCGAGCTCTGGCGCGAAGACAGCTATCGGGATCGCCTGGAAGTCCGGTGAGGCGGTGGACTTGATCGTCGATCGCGAAGGGCTCAAGCAGGTGTCGGACACCGGCGCTTTAGAAAAGGCCGTCGATGACATCATGGCGGCGAACCCGGGCCAGCTCGCGGAATACCGCAGCGGCAAGGACAAGCTCCTTGGCTTCTTCGTCGGTCAGGCGATGAAGGCCACTGGTGGAAAAGCGAACCCAGGAATGCTCCAAGAGATTGTAAAGCGTAAGCTTTCAAATGGGTGAGCGTAAGCTTGCCAACGGTTAACAGGAAAACTTAACTTATGAAGAAGATTCTCATTATCCTCGGTACTCTCGTCGTTCTCGCGCTTGGCGCGATCCTTGTGATTCCGATGGTCGTCGATGTCGACCAGTATCGGCCGCAGATCCTGAAGGCCGCGAACGATAAGATGAATGGGAAGCTCGATCTCGGGCACCTGAAGCTGAGCCTCTGGGGTTCGATCCGGGTCGAAATTGGCGGATTGAATCTGACCGACGCGAAAGGGACGAAAGTCGTCGTCGTGAAGGACGCCTTCGTTTCGATTCCTTGGTCGTCTGTTTTCGGCGGATCGCCGCTCCTGACTTTCAACATGAACGATCCCGAAGTTCGAGTCCTGAAAGAAGCGAACGGTAAGCTGAACGTTCTAACGCTGATGAAGGAAGCGCCGAAATCTGAGACGGGCGCTGGAAATACGAAACTTCCAGCCGATAGCGCCGGTTCGTCGGAGCTGAAACTTCCCGCGATTGTTACGAACGCCCGCCTCGGCGTCGATATTCGGAACGCGCTTTTTTACTACAAAGATGAAGTCGCGAAGTCCGAAACCGTAATGAAGAATCTGAACTTCCGCGTGAAGGACCTTTCGCTCTCCCGCACGACCGAAGTGGAAATTTCCGGACTTTTCCAAAGTGCCGAAGAAAGTGTGTTCAAGATTGGCGGACCGTTCTTAGTTACCCTGCACGCGAGCCCACGAGTCGAAGGCGGCGAGTTCCGTGGCTTAAGCGCGGAGATGGATGCGAATTTCGACGACATCGAAATTCAAGCGGCCCAGGCTTTCTACAAGAAAAAGGGAGTTCCGGCCCAGATAAAGGCCGCCCTCGATATTACGAAGGACCAGCTCACCCTTTCGAAACTCACGGCGAAGTTCTTCAACGCCGAGATCGACATGAACGGCAAGATTACGAATTTCCAAACCGAGCCGAACGTCGACTTCACCGTGAAGTCGAATACGATTTCACTCGCACCGTGGAACGAACTGATTCCGATGCTGAAGGATTATTCTCTCTCCGGATCGGCATCGTTCGAAGCGAAGGCAAGCGGTGCGGCCGCGAAGATCCAATACTCGGCGGACCTGGCGGTGAAGGACCTGAAAGCAAAGTCGCCGATGCTCAAGGCTGAGCCGGTGGTGAACCTCTCGGTAAAGGTCGTTACGGATAAAGTCGAGCGTATGCTCGCGACGATGAAGGCCCCGGGAAATGATTTGACGATCGACGGCTCGGTGACCTCGTTCACCGCTCCGAAGATCGATCTAAAAGTGACGTCCTCCGGAATGGATCTCGACCAGCTCGTGAACTTACCGCCGCCATCCGCCGGTAACGCAACGGGCAATACGGTTTCGGCGGCGAAAGCGCCGGGCTCAAAGGAAGAGAACCTCGACGCGATGCTGGATCCGCTACGGAAGAACGATGTCGCGAAGGCGATGACGCTTCTCCTCGGCGTGAACATGAAGATGATCAATTTTCAGGGCACGAAGATGACCGACATTGTCGCGAAAATGTCGATGCGGAACCTTACGTTCGCCGTTGATTCGGCGAACTTGAAACTTTGGGATGGCACGGTCGGGATGAAGGCTTCGTCGGCATTCGCTCCGAAGACCCCGACGTATTCGTTCTCGGCGACGATCGCAAACCTCGATATTCAAAAAGCCGTTTCGAGCCAAATGGCGCTCTTTAAGAACACGCTCCTCGGTAAGTTGAATTTGAAAATCGATGGAAATGGTTCGAGTTTCAACACCGAAGCCGCAAAGAAGAACCTGAACGCCAAGGGTA
>JBBQMV010000250.1:0-4345 GCA_038329315.1 Bdellovibrionia bacterium
CAAGCTCAGCCGTTCATCGCGATGGAGCTCGTCGATGGGAAGAACCTTCGACAGCTGCTCAATCGGTTCCGTGAACTCGGCCAAAGCTTTCCGGTCGAACTCGCCGCCCACATTATCGAGCAGGCGGCGTCGGGTCTTCACTACGCGCATACCTATAAAGACAAAATCAGCGGCGACGCATTGAACGTCGTCCACCGTGACATTAGTCCCCAAAATATTTTGGTTTCCTACGACGGATCGGTGAAGATCATCGACTTCGGTATTGCGAAAGCGACGACGAATAGTGAGCATACTCGAGCCGGTGTCATCAAAGGGAAACCCAGTTATCTTGCTCCGGAACAGATCTCGAGCGATCCGCTCGACGGACGTTCGGATCTTTTTGCCCTCGGCACCGTCTTCTGGGAGCTTCTCGCCGGGAAGAAGCTCTTCGCGGGCGATAATGATCTCGCGGTACTGAAAATGATCGAAAGCTGCTCGACGACGGTTCGCCCGCCATCGGAGCAGAACTCGAATGTTCCGAAGGAACTCGACGCTATCGTCATGAAGCTCCTTTCGAAGAATCCGGAAAAACGATACCAAACGGGTGAAGAGCTTCAGCGGACGTTGCGCCGGTTCTTGAACGCATATGCTCCGGATTTTTCTTCGAGCGATCTTTCGCACATTTCGAAGGAACTCTTCCAACGCGAGATCGTCGAAGACCGTAAAAAAATTCAACGCCTGAACGACCGAGTCGAACAGCTTCTCCAGAACGAAATTCCGGAGATCGGTGCCGCAGGCTCGGATAGCAATGGTGGAAAGCGTGAAGAAACGACGACTTTCGTTGCGCGGCCGACTGGGCTTCCGCAGAAGCCGCTCGAGTTAAAGGTCGACGACGACGCTAAAAATCAGTCTCCTTTGATGATGGAGCGCCCGACGCTTCGCCCGACGCCCCCACGTCCGGGACCTGGAAATGCAACTCGGCTTTCACTTCCGACTACGGGAGGCCCGGTTCCGGCCGGTGGTGGGGGATTCAATAAAACGAACACTTCGCTCGGGCGTACAGGGGGGTATTACCCTCCAGAATCTTCATCCGGTTTCGGGCTGGGAAAAATCGCGGCACTCAGCTTTCTGCTTTTGGGTGCTTCCTGGATTGGGCCGAAAATGAGCTGGTTCAGGGTTCCGGTCCTATCCGATATCGTTTACCGCGCTGGTCCGGTCGAGGTTGTCGTAGTACCAAACCCGGGCCCGACCGATGGCTCTACGTTTCCTCCTCATGAAATCGAGCGGGAGCCAGCTAGCGGCATTCCTGCGAAGCTCCGATTGAATATTTTTCCGGAAGGCACGGGTACGAGCATTTCGGTGAATGGAAAATCTGTCGACCCGAAAAATCCGATGGTCGAAGTCAGTACGGATTCGCTCCTCGAGCTTACGGTGGCCCGCTCCGGCTTCACGACCTTTCGCAGCGAATTTAAAATCGATTCGCGGTCCCTCGCGGCGAACGGGGAGTACCTGAAAGAGATCAGTCTCGATCCTGACCGGGAACCATCCGGCGTGATCGTCGGGGACAATAAGGGCTTCCTCACCGTGCGTTCGACACCGGGTGCGGACGTGAAGATCTTCGTCGATGGGAAATATTGGAACCGGAAATATGCTCCTTTCGAGATGATGGCTGTCCCGCTCGGGAAGATCGAGCTCCAGCTCTACAATTCGACCCTCGATCTCGAGGATCGGATCCAACTCGAAGTCGAAAAAAATCATACTAAACAGGTTCAGTCGAATCTTCGACCTCGTAAGCATTAAACGCGGCGCTTTCGTCAGAGATTTGACTCGAATGGCGAAGTTCATGGGGCTAAATCCGCATCTTCCCACGTCTGCAAGCTCGTGTTAGCTTTTCTTTACAGAGTTCAAATGAAGAAATCGCGAATCCTTCTCATCGAAGATCATCTCGAAACCCGAAAGTTCCTGGAGACGATGCTCTCTAAGGACTACGAAATTCTCTCCGCCGAAAATGCGGTGGTGGGTATTGATTACGCGCGGAACAAGCAGCCCGATTTGATTCTGCTGGATGTCGTCCTTCCGATTCTTTCGGGGCTCGATGCCTGCTCGCTGATGAAGCAAGACGAGAAAACCAAGCGCATACCCCTCATCCTCTTTTCTGTAAAAAACACCCAGGCCGACGTCACGAAGGGACTGAGTGTCGGCGCGGACGATTACCTTCCGAAACCTTTCGATTTCCGCGAGCTCGAAGCTCGAATTCAAGCGCGTCTTCGCAAAGCCGCATCGGCCGAAGTCGCGCCGATCGAAATTGGCGATCTTCGCATCGAGCCGAATACGCGCGAAGTATCCTACGCGGGAAAGCGCGCCCACCTCACGCTCACCGAGTTCGATATCCTTCGCTTTCTCGCGAGCCAGTTCGGAAACGTCGTTTCGCGAGACGCGATCTTAAAAGAAGTCTGGAAAGACGGAGCGGAAGGCACGAACGATCGCACGATCGACGTCCACATCCGCGCCCTTCGAAAGAAGATCCCTTCGCTGACGAAGCACATCATCTCGATTTACGGCGTCGGCTATAAATACGAAGAGTAATCTCTCGAAATCATAGGGAAATGTGTGTCGCTTGCAGTTCGTAACGCGCTACGATATTGATGCGCCCATGAAAACCTCAGTCTGGTACGCGCTCTTGCTCTCGAGTTCGGTCCTCGCCGTCGCGGCTCAGGCTTCTTCGGAACCTCTGTGTGATCGCGTTTCCGTTTCGATTCAAGCGGACGATGCCGACTACGGCGCCAAGTTGAAAAACATCCAAGGTTTCATCCTCCAGAAGTTGAAGGATCACGGTTATCACGCGAAGTACGTCACGTTTTATGCTCCAGGTGAGCCCATTCCGACTTCAAACGAAGCCCAAATCGCGGCGGATGCCGGCGAGGAAGATCGCGTCTCAGTCGAAGTCGACTACTCCGACCTACTCATCCAGCGGAACGTCGGCCTTCGCATTTACAAAGTCGCGGCGAAACCGCCGTATCACAGCCTTCCGTACTACAACGGAAACGTCACGATCGGGCCACTCCCACTTCTCGGCGCGCGTCTAAAAGATCGTATTCGCCAACTCGTCGGCGCGAAGGAAATGGTCGAATGCGACCAGCTGGCGACGATGGCTCCACCGGCGAATTGAGCGGAAACTTAGGGTTTCATTCTGATCAAGCCGCGCGTTTGATATTCGCCATCACGAACTCATCCGTGATTTCTTCGTCGTATTCGCCCCAGGTTCGGTGGGCGTCGCAGAAGGTTTTCACGAGAAGCGAATCGAACTGACGTCCCGCGAACTGTTTCAGTTCCTTGTAGGCGATGTCGTGCGGAAGTCCGCGACGGTAGGGCCGGGTGGTCGTCATGGCGTCGAAGGTATCGGCGATCAGAATCACGCGTGCGGAAAGCGGGATAGCGTCGCCGGCGATGCGGTCGGGATATCCTTTTCCATCGAGTCGTTCGTGGTGATGGCGGACGCCCGGAAGGACGTCGCGAAAAAACGGAATGAGCGAGAGAGGCTGAAGAATCTCGGCGCTCTTGATCGGATGAAGGCGGATCACGGCTTGTTCTTCGGCCGTCAGTCGTCCCGGTTTTAGAAGAACCGAATCAGGAATCGCGATTTTACCGAGATCGTGAAAAATGCTCGAATACTCGATCACCTTTTGTTCGTAGATGTTTAAGCCGGCGGCTTGGGCGAGGAGAGCGGCGTTCCGAGCGACCCGGCGGCAATGGCCGTAGGTGTACGGATCGCGCTCTTTCAGCGCGGCCAGGAGGCTCAACATCACTTTCTCTGCCCAATCGGGAATATTATTCCAAGCCATTACCCTCCTCTATCGACAAAACTGCCCTCGGGGTTAAGCGGGAATGGCGACAGAGCTCTGACGGTAGGCAAATTCACTCCGTTATCGGGACGCACCCAATGACCGATCGGAAGGGTGGAGCAAGGATGTACCCATGAATTACGCCCCTCTTAGTCACAGATCGCCACGAGTCGCAGGAGGAGCCTTCCTCTTCGTGCTTCTCGTATTGGCCGCATTCCCGGTTTCGGCGCTCGCCACGGGCGCCGATCGTATTCCAGGCTCGCGCTATGTCTCGGGGCGTGGAGCGGCGCTCGGCGACGCTTACATCGGTCTGGCAGACACCGTAGCGGACGCACTTTTCTACAATCCGGCCGGTCTCGGCCGTCTTCAGGGAGCCTCGTTCGAGCCGATCAACCTCCAGCTCCAAGCGAACGATAAAATCGCCTCGAATCTCGGTACAGATTTTTATAAATTCCAAAAACTGAGTAACTACGAATCGAACCTCGCGAAAAATCCGCATACGAATCCGGGCGCGGGTTTCGCAG
>JBBQMV010000251.1:0-4297 GCA_038329315.1 Bdellovibrionia bacterium
AGATGCGACGTGAGCCATGAGCGTGCATTCCCTCGGAGAGCTGGACTAAATTTCTTAGATAGTGGGAGCTTAATGGAGAATTTGACGAGCGCCTAGGGAAAAGCTAGGTTCGATAGGATTCAAAAACGGCTTCAACTCACCGGAATATAGGCATAAAGCCATGGCGATGACGGACCGCGATACG
Organism: Bdellovibrionia bacterium; assembly: GCA_038329315.1. Lineage (GTDB taxonomy): Bacteria > Bdellovibrionota > UBA1018 > UBA1018 > UBA1018 > JACMQW01. The sequence continues at coordinate 185 of JBBQMV010000251.1, forward strand.
CTTGGAAAAAGCATCGGCACTTCGGCGACACTCGGTCGGCTTTTCGCACTTTGTGCAGGAGTTCTGGGGTTATTTGCGCTGAATCTCTTTGTGCTTCAGCCCTTATTCACCCAAGTCATCGGACCGCGCGCTGCGCAAATGGTTTACATCTTTCTCCGGGTGGCGGGTTTAATTTTCCTGGCCTACGGCTTGGCCAAATTCGCCCGCCGAAACCGGTTTCAAACCGTTTCGACGGTGCTTCTCGTCGGCTTCATCGATCAAGTCTTCCTCAAAGGGATTTGGGTTCGCCAGGATATGGCGATTCACCCCGCCGACTGGACCGGTTTCGAACCCACGAACTCGGTGATCTTTCTGAACATGGCGATGGGATACCTCTTCTTTATCCCGCTCGTTCTCATCCTCGCGTTTCTCGGAATGGAATCCACGCGGTTCACCCGCGACTGGAAACTACGGGATTAGTGCAGCGGCACTCTGACCGCTTTCGCAATAATTCGGAATAAGAGACAATCGCGGGCGATGCCCCACCTGCTTTACCCGAATCTTTTTAAGCCTCTAAACATCGGCCCGTTCGAACTGCCGAACCGGATCATCATGGGCTCGATGCACACGGGACTCGAAGAAGCGAAGGACGCTTACGGGAAGCAAGCCGCATTTTATGGCGAACGGGCGAAAGGGGGAGTCGGCCTCATCATCACGGGGGGTGTCGCCCCGAGTTTCGTCGGCCGTGTTTCGCCATTCGCTTCGCAGCTTTCGTGGCCGTGGCAGGTGAAAAACCACGAAAAAATCACGGAAGCCGTACACGGTTACGGTGGTCGGATCGCCCTCCAAATTCTTCACGCCGGACGGTACGCCTACAATCCGTTCTGTGTAGCACCTTCGAGAATCAAGTCGCCGATCAGTCCGTTCAAGCCGTGGGCGCTCGGGAAGTTAGGAATACGAAAGACGATCCAAGACTTCGCGAGTACCGCGCGGCTCGCGAAGCGCGCGCAGTATGACGGCGTCGAAATCATGGGAAGCGAGGGCTACTTGCTTCACGAATTCACGGCCCCCCGGACGAACAAGCGTACCGACGACTACGGCGGGTCGTTCGTGAACCGTATCCGACTCCCGGTCGAGATTGTGCGAAGGATTCGGTTGGTTTGCGGTCCCGATTTTCTGATTATTTTCCGCATCTCGCTGCTCGATCTGGTCGAAGGCGGTCTGACCTGGGAAGAAACTGTTCAGTTCGCGAGAGCGCTCGAGAAAGCGGGGGTTAACGTGCTCAATACCGGCATTGGCTGGCACGAAGCGCGAATCCCTACGATCATGACATCCGTTCCGAGGGCGGCATTCGCGGAAGCGACCCATCGACTAAAACCACTCGTGAAAGTTCCGCTCGTCGCGGTAAACCGGATCAATATGCCGGAAGTGGCCGAAGGAATTCTCGCGCGTGGGGAGGCGGACCTGGTTTCGCTCGCTCGCCCGATGCTCGCCGATCCGGAGTGGACCCGGAAAGCGTGGACCGGCCGTCGCGACGAGATCAATACGTGCATCGCCTGCAATCAGGCTTGCCTCGATCATATTTTCGAGCGGAAGCTCGCGAGCTGCCTCGTGAATCCGCGCGCTTGTCATGAAACCGAGATTATCGAGCCGACGGCGAACCAGCGGGCAGAAACTAAAGCGAAAGGCCGGCGAGTCGCGGTCGTCGGCGCCGGGCCCGCAGGCCTCGCGTTCTCGGTCGAAGCGGCAAAGCGCGGACACCACGTAACGATCTTCGAACGGCGTGCGGAGTTCGGCGGACAGTTCGATCTCGCCCGTAAAATTCCCGGTAAAGAAGAGTTCAACGAAACGCTTCGCTATTACCGGACGATGATTGCGAAACACGGGATCGAACTCCTCGTGAATACGGAAGCGCGCGTCGACGTGCTGAAGTCCGGCGGATACGATGCGGTCGTCGTCGCGGCGGGCGTTCGTCCGCGGTCGATTCCGCTCCTCGATCAGGCGCGGGCGGCGAACGATCCACGCGTCATTGCGTACGACGAACTTTTACGCGGTAAGGTCGCTCCCGGGGAGCGCGTAGCGATCATCGGCGCCGGCGGAATCGGATTCGACGTCGCCGCGTTCCTCGCGGCTCCGCGTGAGCGATCGCTCTCGCTTGATCCGAAAAGCTTCTTCGAGCACTGGGGAATCAACTACGCCGCTCGGGGCGGAGTCGAAGGGGTTAAGCCACACCGCCTTTCAAGCGGTCGTGAAATCTATCTCCTCCAGCGAAAGGACGAGCGCCTCGGAATCCGGCTTGGGAAAACGACCGGTTGGGCGCACCGCAAGCAACTCGTCGACCAGGGGATTCACATGCTTCAGGGCGTCCACTACGGGGATCTCGACGCCACCGGGCTCTGGATCGATCGCACGATCGACGGCGTTCCCAAAAAAGAACACCTCGACGTCGATCAGGTCGTCGTTTGCGCAGGGCAGGAGTCAGAAAACCGTCTCTTTGGTGAGCTGGAGCTCGCGGGCCTGCGTGCTTTCATCATCGGAGGGGCAAAACAGGCGGGGGAGCTCGATGCGAAACGTGCGATCGAACAGGGAGTTCGACTTGCTGCGGGTCTCGAGAATCTCCTACAATAGTTAAAGAGTGACCCAAGAAAAAACCCGTCTCAAATTTCGAGTTTCCGCGCATGACGGCGTGTCGGCAGGCGGCATGCCTGAGTCGCATTGGACGGAAAAATGGGGCGTCGGACTTTTTGATTACGAAGAGTTCCATGTCACCGACCAGCTGCTGAAGCTTCCATTTCAAGAACCCACGCCGAAAACGGTCTGCATCTTCTCGATTCTGGGCGGAGCACTTTCGTTTCGCCTGCTGGATGGTGATCGTCGCGCGAAAGTAAATGGTGTCGATCGGCGAGACTCGTTCATCACGACCGGCGATAAAATTCAGATCGGCGAAACGCTCACGATCGAAGTCACGCTCGCGCCGGCAATTTCGAAGGCGAAAGAACCGGGGCCGGAGCCGGCGCTGACCAGCGCGGTATCCGAAGTTTCGAAGCCGGATCCCGAAGAAGGGCCGACTCTCACATTCGCGCCGACCGGATCGCACGAGACGGATCGGCCGGGAACGACTTCAAACCGCGGACGCGGACCGGGTATTTCCTCCGAACCCAAAGACATCGATTTCAGCGCATTCGGAGTGCCGCCACTGGCAGACGCGAACCCAGGTCCGGTGATTCAGCTTACTCCGGTTTTCGCCGATGCCTCGCGCTCAATCGAGATTCAGGAGCCGACGTTCCAAGCGCTCCAGCGCGGTCCGCGCCAGAGACGCGAGCCGACTACCGTCGTTCCTCGTCCCGCCGGCCCAATGAAGGGGATGGAACCCCAAACGAAAGTCGAACTCTACGACGGGACAAAAAAAGAAAAAGGGGGCGTGATTCCTCCGCGTCCAGCGTCGCTCTCGGCCGGTCCGATGCGTGGAATGGAGCCCGAAGGGAAAGTCGAGCTTTCAGATGAAAAGAAAAAACGGGGCGTGATTCCGCCACGTCCGGCGTCGGTCTCACCCGGCCCGATGAAGGGCATGGAGCCCGAGGATAAAGTCGAGCTCGCCGAAACACCACACCACGCGGGTCGCGATCGCAGCCTCGACGAGCGCATGGACGCGATGACGGATCTCACGAACGAAAATATTAAGCCGCTCTTCGCGGAAGAAGCGGATCTCGGCATTAGCCAGACCTTCGGCGAGCGAATTTTCGCGGCAATTTCGCGACTCTTGAAGCGCGATGACGTAAATCCTCCCGAAGACCTCTTCGGGTCCGAGGACTTTAATTCTACGAAGCCATGGGTTCCGGAAGGTCTGACCGATCCCGGGTTCTCACGTTCGCCAGAAAAAACGCCGCTCCCACTCCGGGAAGCCCCTCAGCCTTGGATTCCTGATTTTATTTCGGCCGCTTCGCGGATTCGGGGGCGCGCGTTTATTTTCCTATTCGCCGCGCTCGGGACGCTCATGGTCGCGGTCGGCGTTTTCCGGATTCACTACCGGAACGCGCAGGTAAAGGCGCCGGAAGTGACCGAAGAGGTGTCGAAGGCCGAAGGCTTTCCGCCAAGCCGGGGACTTCCGCTTTCAATCATCGAAGACAAAGTTCG
>JBBQMV010000252.1:0-4292 GCA_038329315.1 Bdellovibrionia bacterium
GGCGTGATGATCATTCAGGCGCTCCGAAGCACGACCGCAAAAATTCGGCTTGGACCTTCGGAACGGATTTTCGTTTCTCGCCAAGCCGACGACGAGTCCGATCGCCTCATCATGCCGCCATCACCCGATTCCGAAGTCTTCATCAACGAGGACGATTCGGAGCGCGCGGATACCGTCATTCTGACCTCCGCAGATACGGTGCCGGGCCGAAAGCTTCTCTCCGCGATCGATACGCTCCATAACTCGATGAATTTGAAATCGATCAGCCTCTCCCAGCCTCAGTCGCCGCTTTTCCAAGACGCGATCGAACGAATGAAGATGCAGCTGAAATTTCAAGCCCATCACCGCGGCGCTAACGCGCTCGTCGGCTTTAAGTACACCCTCCATCCGCTTGAAGGCCAGTCGACGTATAAACTCGTCGTCGAGGCGCGCGCCGTAAGAATCGAGCTTTGAATCGTGAATGCGCTTGGTCGGCACCTCCTCGTCGAGATGAACGGCTGTGATCCGGCAGTCCTCGACGATCCTACGACGATCGAACGTGCGATGGTCGAAGCCGCCGAACTCGCCGGCGCGACGATCGTGAGTTCGAGCTTCCACCACTTCTCACCGTACGGCGTTTCGGGCGTCGTCGTGATTCAGGAGAGCCACCTCGCGATTCATACTTGGCCCGAATATGGGCACGCCGCGATCGACCTCTTTACCTGCGGTGATACGCTCGACGCCGAGAAGTCGTTCGCCCACTTAGAAAATGTCTTTGGAGCCGAGAGTCATTCGAGGCTCGAGATGCAGCGCGGATCGCTCGCCTCCCTCACGCGCACTGATTTCATTCCGAAGTTTCAGCGGAAAAAAGAATCGCCTAAACCGAGAGTCGAACGATCGCACTGGTTCACCGATAAGGATGAGAACCAGGCGCTCTCGCTTCGAACGACCGGGTCCGCACTTTTCTCCGAAAAATCCCCGTTCCAAACCGTACGCGTTTTCCAAAGCCCGGCTTATGGAAAGTTCCTCACTCTCGACGGCGCAATCATGTGTGCCGAACGGGACGAAGCGCATTACCACGAGATGCTCGTGCATCCCCTCGGGAGTCTGGCTCGAGGGACATCTCGAGTCAGTGCAGCGCCCGAACTCGACGTCCTCATCATCGGCGGTGGCGACGGCGGAGCGCTTCGCGAAGTGCTCCGTTATCCCGAGGTAAAAAAAGTGACCGTCGTCGAAATTGACGAGACGGTCGTACGCGCCGTTCGCGCCCACTTCCCGAGGCAAGCTTCGGCGTTCGACGACCCGCGGGTCGAACTTCGGATCGAAGACGGCGTCGCGTTCGCGGCCGCGAAGTCGGGTGCGAGTTACGACTGGATTCTGATCGACAGCGCCGACCCGAAAGGGCCGGCGGAAGGACTTTTTTCGGAGCGCTTTTTCAGGGACTGCCACCGAATCCTCCGCACCGAAGGCTGGATCGCCGCCCAGGGCGAATCCCCGGTTTCCCATGAGGCCGCATTCGTCGGTCTCCACCGGTGCTTAAAAACCGTCTTCGGTGAAGGTTCGGCCCACGTCGGTCTTTTCCACGCCACGACCTACCCCTCGGGTATGTGGTCGGTCCATATCGCCGGAAAAACCCCGTTTTCTCCGGTGGATACGGTCGATCTCGCCCGTACGGCGGAGTTCGCCCGTGGCCAGGAACTCCACTATTATAATGAGGCGATCCACCGGGGAACCTTCGCTTTACCGAGCTTCGTCTCTCGGTTACTGTCGCGCCCATGACCGAAATCGATCCAAACGGCGTCGCGGTAAAGAACGACGCGTTCTTTAGCCTCGATGGCTCCCCTGCTGAATCCGACATTCTTTTTCTCTCGATCCCTTGGGACGTAACGACTTCGTATCGTGCGGGAACCCGCAGCGGACCGAACGAGATCCTCACGGCTTCGCGCCAGCTCGATCTCTATTCGCCGTTTCTCGACCGCGCTTGGGAGATGAAACTTGCAACCCTTCCTTATCCGAAGGACTGGGACTTTAAGAGCGAGACGCTTCGGAAGAAAACGTCCCGCTACATCGGTTTTTTAGAGGATGGCGGCGACGCCAACGGCGATACGGAGATGCTCGCGATCTTACGCGAAGCGAACCGTGAAGCGGACGCGCTCTTCCAGTGGTCTTACGGAGAAACGAAATCCTGGCTCGCCAAAGGGAAGTGCGTGGTCACCGTCGGCGGAGACCATGCGACTTCGCGCGGACCGATCGCGGCCTACGCGGAAAAATTCCCGGGTCTCTCCGTTCTTCACTTCGACGCTCACGCCGACCTCCGCGTCGCGTACGAAGGCTTCCCAAATTCGCACGCCTCGATCATGGACCACGTTGTTCAGATGCCGGGCGTTTCGAAACTCGTTCAAATCGGCATTCGCGACGTCTCGCCGGCCGAGATCGAACGCACGAGCACGGACCCGAAGATCGTGACCTATTTCGATTGGGATCTCCAAGGCCGGAAGATGCGCGGCGAATCTTGGGACGCGATCTGCGCGGATATCATCTCGAAGCTTTCGGACACGGTTTACGTGTCATTCGATATCGATGGCCTCGACCCGAAGCTTTGCCCTTCGACCGGTACGCCGGTACCGGGCGGCCTCGAATTCCAAGAAGCGGTCTACCTCGTTCAGAAAGTCGTTCTTTCCGGAAAGCGGATCGTCGGCGCCGACCTCGTCGAAGTCGCTCCGAATCCGACCGGCGACCCGTGGGACGGAAACGTCGGCGCGCGGATGCTCTACCAACTCACGCTCGCGGTGGCGAAGTCACTCCGTTAAGTCATGAGAAAGAAACGCCGGGACATCACGCGATCTCACGAAATCGGACTGATCTGGTCTAAGCGCGCGCCGCTCGGTCCGTATCCGCTGATCCTCGTTCTCGACGGACTCAAGGCGAGTTTCAATGTTGGTAAAATCGTTCGCTCCGCGAACGCCCTCGGCTGCCGCGAAGTTTTTCTCGTCGGAATTTCGGAGTGGGATCCCGTGCTCGCTCGCGGTGCGCTCGAGGAAACTCGCACTCGCAGTTTCGCGGCGATGCCGGAAGCACTCGAGGCGCTGAAGTCCGAAGGATACACCGTGTACGCCCTTCATCCGCGAGGCGAAGCTGTGGTCGGCGCCACCTCATTCCCGGAGAAGACCGCGTTTCTCGTCGGTCATGAAGGGTTCGGCTTGAGCATCGAGCTCGCAGCCTACCCAGAGATTATCCCGATTCGCGTTCCGCAAGTCGGGGTGATCGAATCGCTGAACGTCGCGGTCGCGGCTTCGATCGCGGCTTACGATTACCTCCGCGAGCGGAACCTTCTCGGGACGGCCGTCGCCGCCGCCGTCACCCCGAAAAATACCGCCGACTTTCCGACCGACGGACGCGTTCGCGCGCAGCCGAACGTGCTAAATCTCCCATGAGCGCAGCGAATCAGCCCGTGAGCGCAGCGAATCAGCATCTGATCCGCCGAACCCTCTATACCGTACCGAAAGAAGTCCGGGACGAGTTTCGTCGCGAAGCCGCGCGGCGGAAAATTAAGTTCGTTGCCGAAATCGGAGAGTTTTCGCTCGCCGAAGAAGACTCTCCGGATCTCGCCTGGGCGACCGATATCGCTTGGAACGCCTACGAGATCGAAATTCCATCGATCGTCCAGGGCGCGAAAAATCTGAAGTCGGCGGCTTTCGAAGCTTCCGCGAAAAATGCGCGGTGGATCCGGCTCGACGGCCTTCACCATCGACGTGCGACTCTGATCGCGGAAAATCTTCCGACCGGGGAAGCCACGCCCCTCTCCTACCTTCGCGACGCGAAGCGCCCGAAGCCGGCGAATCCTTTGGCCGGATTTTTTCTCACCGCGCCCGATCGCGCGGTCGCCGTTTTCGATTCGCTCACGCCGTATCCCGGCGGACTCGTTCCACTCGCGGAAGAAAAGAAGGGTCCGCCGAGCCGGGCGTACCTGAAGCTTTGGGAGATTTGCTCCCGACTCGAAAAGGCGGGCGTTCGTCCACCCCATCCCGGCGAAGCGACGCTCGATCTCGGAAGCTGCCCGGGCGGATGGACCTGGGCGCTCGCAGAACTCGGCGCGGCGGTTTTCAGCGTCGATGGCGCGCCGATCGATTCGACGGTGGCCAAGCGCCCGGAGGTCACTTACCTAAAGGCCGACGCATTTAAGCTTCCGCCGTCGAAGACGGACTGGCTTTTCTCGGACATGATCTGCGAACCGAAGCGGTTACCGGAACTCATCGAACGCTGGCGCATGGCCGGATGTGAACGCTTCGTGCTCTCCATTAAGTTTAAGGGCG
>JBBQMV010000253.1:0-4287 GCA_038329315.1 Bdellovibrionia bacterium
AGCACCGCGAGTAAAGGAAGCTCGTCGATCAAACTCGGAACTTCGGCTTCGGTAACCTTTGTGCCTTTTAGGCGGGCCGAGCGGACTACGATTCGGCCGACGGGTTCGGGGCTTTCCGAAGTGACTTCGATGGTGATGTCCGCGCCCATTCGCTGGAGAACGCGAACGAAGCCGATTCGCGTCGGATTCAACGCGATATTCTCCATGTGGACGTGGCTCCCGGGAACGAGCGTCGCGGCCGCGAGCCAGAACGCCGCAGTCGACGGGTCGCCCGGGACGTGGACCGGTTTCGCTTTCAGGCTCTGGCCGCCCTTCAGCTTGATCGCGGTCGCGGTGACGTCGATCGCAACGCCGAAATGCCTGAGGAATCTCTCAGTGTGGTCGCGGCTATGAATTTCGCCGACGATTTCGGTTTCGCCTTCCGCGGAAAGCGCGGCGAGAAGAATCGCGCTCTTAATCTGCGCGCTCGCGATTTTAAGGTCGTAACGAATCGCCTTCAAGCGCGCGCCACAGATTTTCAGCGGTGCGAAATTTTCGCCTGAGAGTTCGAATTTTGCGCCCATCTGCCGCAGCGGCTCGGCCACGCGTTTCATCGGACGCTTCACCAACGAAGCATCCCCGGTCATTTCCGCGTCGACGCCCATTCCACAGAGGAGTCCCATCAGCAAACGGATCGTCGTGCCACTATTGCCGCAATCGAGAATTTCCGTCGGATGCGAAAATCCCAGCCCGCCTCTCCCTTTCACGAACGTGCGACTTCCCTGCTTCGTGATTTCCACGCCGAGCTTACGGAGGCACGCGGCCGTGGACTGGACGTCTTCGCTCTCGAGAATGTCGATTACTTCGGTCACGCCTTCGGCGATCGCGCCGAAAATCAGGCTTCGGTGCGAAATCGACTTATCGCCCGGAATCTTTGGTGAACCTTCCACTCTTTCCACGGGTACGACGGTCTTTACCATATGACTATTGTAGCGAACCGCTCCCGCAATCCGAGAAAATACTGAACGAATTCAACGCGAGTTTCCGTGCACCGCGTGACTCATCTCGCGAGCGAGAATTCGGATCTTCGATTTAGCCTCGTCAAAATTCGGACCCTCGAGGAACTGGACGAGCGCCGACCCGACGACGACGCCGTCGGCGATTTTCGCGACGCGGGCCGCTTGGGCCGCCGTCGAAATCCCGAAGCCGACGCCGACCGGGTGGCTGACCTTCCGGCGAAGCGCTGCAAGCTCGGTCTCGAGCGACGCGGAGAGTTCCGCTTGAGCCCCCGTAACCCCGGTGCGCGAAACGGAATAGACGAAACCACTCGACGCCGCCTGGACCTGTTCGAGACGACGAGGGTCTGAGGTCGGTGCCGCGATGAAGATCGTATCGATGCCGTGAGCTTGGAGAAGCGTACGATAATCACCCGATTCGTTCGGGGGTAGATCGACGACCAATACGCCGGAAACTCCGCTTTCCTCGGCTAATTTTGCGAATTCCGCGTAACCGATTTTGAAAATCGGATTGAGGTAAGTGAAGAGCACGATCGGGATGGTTTTCCCTTTTGCGCGCAGCTCGCGCACGAAATCGAGGACCACCCGGAGCGAGACGCCGTTCTTCAGTGCGCGTTCGGCCGCCCGCTGGTTGACCGGGCCATCGGCGACGGGATCCGAGAACGGCACACCGAGTTCGAGGATATCGGCCCCCTCTTCGATGAGGACGTCGACGAGCTCGGCGGTCCGGCGAAGGTCCGGGTCGCCCGCTGTGATGTACGGGATAAACGCGGCGGAACCGGACTTCTTCAGGTCGGCAAAGACCGAACCGATCTTGGGTAAATTTAGCGGTCGGTTTTTCATTTCGCTACCTCCGAGAATTCCGCGATTTGTGCCAAGTCTTTGTCGCCTCGGCCAGAGACGTTCACGAGCAGAATTTTATCTTTCCCTAGTTCGGGCGCGCGACGAATCGCGTACGCCAATGCGTGCGCACTTTCGAGCGCCGGGAGGATGCCTTCCGTTCGGCAAAGTCGGCGAAGTGCGGCGAGCGCCTCTTCGTCCGTCGCCGATTCGTAGCGCGTGCGCCCCTGCTCGCGGAGATAGGCATGCTCGGGACCGACCGACTGGTAGTCGAGGCCCGCGGAAATACTGTGCGTCGGAAGGACTTGGCCGTCGGCGTCTTGAAGAAGGTAACTCAAGGTGCCCTGAAAAATACCGACCGATCCACTATGAAAGCGCGCCGCGTGCCGACCGCTCGCGAGTCCGTGCCCGCCCGCTTCGACTCCCGTCATCGCGACGCTAGCGTCCTCCAAAAATGGATGAAAGAGTCCGATCGCGTTCGAACCGCCGCCGACACAGGCCACGAGTTCGTCGGGCAAGCGCCCCTCGATTTCGAGAATTTGCGCGCGCGCTTCCTTACCGATCACGGATTGGAAATCACGAACCATCTGCGGATACGGGTGCGGGCCCAGCGCGGAACCAAGAAGGTAATACGTATCGTTCACTCGAGTTGTCCATTCGCGCATCGCTTCACTGATCGCGTCCTTCAACGTGCCGGTGCCAGTATCCACCGGGACGACCCGCGCTCCCATCAGCTCCATCCGTTGGACGTTCAAAGCCTGGCGCTTCATATCGACGGAACCCATATAGACGATGCACTCGAATCCGAAGAGCGCCGCCGCCGCCGCAGTAGCGACGCCGTGCTGGCCGGCGCCGGTTTCGGCTACGATGCGGGACTTTCCCATCTTCCGCGCAATAATCATCTGGCCGACGGTGTTATTAATCTTGTGGGCACCGGTATGGGCGAGGTCCTCGCGCTTGAGGTAAATCTTCGCGCCGCCAAGCTCCGTCGTGAGGCGAGACGCAAGCCCGAGAGCCGTCGGACGACCGACGAAATTTTTAAGCGTGTCGACGAACTCGCGCCGGAACTCCGGATCTTCGCGAACCGCGGCGTAAGCGCGGGTAAGTTCCTCGAGCGGGGCGGCCAACGTTTCGGCAACGAAACGTCCGCCATAGATTCCGAATTTTCCATTTTCGTCGGGTCCGTTAAATTTTTTCATGTGGTCTCCGGGAGTGCGGCGAAGAAAGCGCGAAGTTTCGCCGGATCTTTTACGCCGTACGCCGATTCGAGCCCGCTCGAGGCGTCGATGCCGTAGGGACGAACTGTGGCGATTGCCTGCCGTAAATTTTCGGCCCGAATCCCGCCGGCGAGAATCACTCGCGGGTGGAAACGCTTCGCCGAAGCGGCGAGGTTCCAGTCGGCCTGGACGCCGGTGCCGCCCATGATCCCGGGCGCGTACCCGTCTATCAAAAGCGCTGAAGCGTCGGGAAACCGCGCGAGATCTTCGAGTTGTTCGCGACTATGGGGGGCGCGCGCGACGATATACGGAATCGGCGAGGCGGCGAGAAGGTCCTTCGAGACATAACCGTGGAGCTGGGCGACGGTGATCCCCGATTCCGCCGCCGCGCGGACGTCCTCGATGCCGGCGTCGACGAAAACACCGATACGCTCGACGCTCGTGGGCAACCCGGTATGGAGCATCTTCGCTTGCTCGAGGGTGACTCGACGCGGACTTTCTTCGGCGAAAACGAAACCGAGGGCCCAGGCTCCGAGCTCGGTCGCGAGCTCCGCATCTTCCCGGCGGGTGATGCCGCAAATCTTAATACGCGGAGCCTCAATCACGGGATCCCCCAATCAGTTCGCGAAGCGCCGCGCCCGGATCCGCGCTCTTCATAAGCGCCGTACCGACGAGAAATCCCCGATAGCCGACAGCCTGGAGCCGAACGATGTCGGCGTGGCTCTTGATCCCGCTTTCGGAAATCACGACCGCTTCCACAGGCGCGAGCGCAATCAGTCGCTCGGATACCTCGAGGGAAACCTCCATCGTGCGGAGGTTTCGATTATTCACGCCGATTAGTCGGGCGCCGGCCGCGACCGCGATTTTCATCTCGTCCTCGTCATGAACTTCAACGAGCGAACTCAGCCCTCGTTCACGTGCGAGACCGAGAAAGCGAGAAGTTTCCGCGCCGAGGACGCTGACCATCAGCAAAACTGCGTCCGCGCCGGCGAAGACCGCCTGGGCAAGCTGGTACGGTTCGACGATAAAATCTTTCATGAGGAGAAGCGCATCGGGATTCGCTTCTCGAACGCGGCTAAGGCTGTCGAGGCTGCCGCCGAACGAATCGCGTTCGGTGAGGACCGAAATCGCACGGGCGCCGTTCGTGAGGTATTGAGCGGCGATGGTCTCCGGATTCGCGTCGGGCGCGATCGCACCTTCTGAGGGACTCGCACGCTTAATCTCCGCGATCACCG
>JBBQMV010000254.1:0-4286 GCA_038329315.1 Bdellovibrionia bacterium
AGAAGTCGACGTACCGAAGGCTTTCGAAGTAGGCCCTATTCTGGGCGCCAGCGCCGGCCTTCTTCACGAACTCCGAAGTCGCGACGAGCTCGAGCAGTTCGTCGTAAACCGGCGCGGTCTTCACCTTCTTATCCATCGCGAATTCGTCGATGAAGGCGAAATCGATTTCACCGCGCAGTAGGAGCGCGTTCATTTCGGCGCCGTAGCCGAGACGGAAATGGAACCGGACGCCTGGATACTTTTCCGCGAATTTCGCGACGAACGGAAGGACGACGTTATAGCCGAACTCCGTCGGCATACCGATGTGCACGCGGCCCGCGAGCTGATTCTTCTCGGCTTGGAGTTCCGCGAACGCCTCTTCGAGTCCGGTCAGGCTTTTTTTGCAATTCTCGTAGAGCACCGAAGCCGAGGCGGTCGGAACGACTCGCTGATTAATACGGTCGAAGAGCTTCGTACCGAGCATGTCTTCGAATGCGCGAATGTGCTGCGAAACTCCGCTCTGGGTGAGGTGTAATTCACGCGCAGCCGCAGTCATGCTCTGCGTACGGTAAACACACTCGAAAATTCGGACTTGGTTCAGATTCAGACTATCAATAAACATAATGAGTTCGCATCATAACGAATAATTATTCATTATCCAACCCGTTCGATATCTCTGAGTCACAGCAAAAGACTAGAACCCGGGTCCCCCCCAAATCCCCCGGGTTCATGGAAAAAAGCCCAGGGCTCTCGGTTCTACAACCACGGTCCCTGGGCTTTTATTTTGTCCTCGACATACGCAGAACCTACGCATATTGTTTCTCTATGCTGACGCCGAAACAAAAACTGATTCTCGACTATATTCAGGGTTTTTCCGGTGAAAATGGCTACGCGCCCTCGCAGCAAGAGATCGCGAAGCACTTCGGCTTTAAAAGTTTGGGGACCGTCCAAAACTATCTCACTCGACTCGAACGCCACGGTTTCCTCCGTAAAGTTTGGAACTCGAAGCGTGGGATGGAGGTTCTCCGAGACCGTCAGTTTGAGGAATCGGGAGCACTTTTGGGTTCATCCGCAACCACACCTTTTTCTTCGGAAGGATCGCTCATCCCGTTCCGAAACAAAAAGAAGCCGGTGGAAACGGTCCTCACCCCCTCTGCCTCTGCACTCCATGCGGCCCCCTTTTCGGCCGACCCGTCCGTTGTTTTCCTCCCTCTCCTTGGGAAGGTCGCCGCCGGTCTTCCGATCGAATACGCCGAATACGATCAGACTGTTGAAGTCCCGCTCTCGCTCTTTAGCCGTCCATCGACCACGAGCCACCGGGAACGTTACGCCGAGAACCACTACGTTCTTCGCGTGAAGGGTGATTCGATGATCGGGGACGGAATCCTCGAAGGCGACTACGTCATCATCGAGAAGCGCGCGTCCGCTAACCAAGGCGAAACCGTGGTCGCGATGATCGGCAACGAAGCGACGATCAAACGCTTTTATAAAAAGAACTCTAAGATCGAACTCCGCGCTGCCAATCCAGCCTACGAGCCGATCCTGATCGATTCCCTCACCGAAACTCGCGACTTCCGCATCGAAGGCGTGATGGTCGGCTTGATCCGTAAGCTTTAAGCTTTCCGCCTATCCGCTCGCATTTCACGATCGCTTCATCTACGCTTTTAATCGTGGAATTCGAGTTCTTGTTCCCACGCATGCCGACATTTTGGCGCCGAATCCTGATTGGCACCCTCATCTTTCTCGGCTACTTCGGGCTCGCAAAGGCCGGGCTTCTCCTCGCCACTATTAATAAAAGTACCTCGCCGATCTGGCCAGCAACCGGATTCGCGATCGGCATTCTCTGCCTCGGAGGTCGCCGCTACGCCCCCGCAATCGCCCTCGCCGCGTTCGTTGCGAATTATCAGACCCACATCCCGCCTTTCGCCCTATTCGCGATCACACTCGGTAATACGCTCGAAGGAATCATCGGCTCGCTCCTTTTCGAACGGTTTGCCCTCCGTAAAAGCACCTTCTTGGGAGCCGGCACACTTGCGGCGATGGGACTCTCCGCCGTTTTCGCAACACCGGTCAGTGCCACGATCGGCGCGAGCGTCCTTCTCCTCGTCGGCATGATCGGGCGAAGCGAGTTCGGACCGACCTGGTTCACCTGGTGGATCGGTGACACGCTCGGCGTTCTGATTTTCGCACCCTTTTTCATCCGCTTCTTCCAAACGAAATTCACCTCCTCCTTCCCACGCCTTCGCTGGCTAGCGTTTCTCGCGGTTTCGGTCACCCTCTCGTGGTTCGTTTTTTATCGCTCCGGCCACTCGATGACTGTTCTCTTCCTGATTTATCCGATTTTCCTAATCGCCGTGTTCTTCCTTACCGCGCGGGAATCGAGCGCCCTCGCGCTCGTGTTCACGATCGCCGCCGTGCTGAGCACCGTTACTGGACACGGCCCCTTCTTCATCGGCTCGACGAACGACAATCTTCTTTGTATCGCCCTCTTTCTCACGTCGCTCACGCTAACCGAACAGGGCCTTCATTTCGTGAAGGAAACCGGAAATTTTCGGCTTGCCGCGATCGTGCTCCTCTCGGGATGGGTGATCGGCGCCGCCGTCCTTCAAGGTTTTATCCGCAACGAAAACGCAATCGACCGCACCCGCTTCCACCAACTCATCGACGGAACGATGGCGCAGTTTAACCAACGCGCAATCCTTTACGAAGCCGCCCTCCGTGGAGGGGTCGGACTCTTCCAAGCTTCGACCCACGTCACGACCTCGGAATGGCGGCGCTACGTCGAAAACCTCGATATCGACCGAAACTATCCGGGCATTTTCGGAATCGGCTATATTCTCGTCGTACCTCACGCGCAGCTGGATTCGTTCGTCCGTCGAATGAAGTCCGAGGGAAACTCGACTTTCGAGTATCACGCCGTGAATCAGCCCGGCATCACTTCGCCAGCGGAAAGCAAAACGACCCATTTCCTCATCGCCGGCAACGAACCGCTCAGCCGAAATGCCGTTACCATCGGGCTCGATGTCGCCACGGAAAGCAGTCGTTACGAGGGCGCACTACGGGCGGCGAGCTCCGGTCGACCCGAAGTGAGCCGCCCAGTCCACCTCGTAACGGACGCGAAAGCTCGTACCGGATTTCTACTCTTCCTTCCGATCTACCGAACCCTCCCAAATCTAAACCTGACGGGATGGGTTTTTTCGCCAATCATCTTGGATGAATTCCTAGGCGACTCCGTCCAGACGAACGGCGGTCAAATCGGCTTCGAAGTCTTTTTCGATAATGACCAAGTCGGTTCCGCGCCGCTCTTCACCAACGTAAGAAATTTGACCGAGACCGCGAACCAAACACCGATTCGCATCGAGAAAAAAATCTGGGGCCAAAATTTCGTTTTCCGCTGGTACCGCACTCCCGAGTTCCGATCTCGCCACGACACGACTTCGGTGTGGGTCCTTTTCGCGTGCACCTTCTTAAACATCCTCCTTTGCGCCTTCATAGCCAGCATCGAAAGCCTCGGACGACGTGCGAACGAACTCGCAATTCGTCAAGCCGGCGAAATCCGCGCCCAACAAGCGAAACTCGAACATTCCGCTCGCCTCGCGACCCTCGGTGAAATGGCCGGCGGAATCGCCCACGAAATTAACAACCCTCTCGCGATTCTTTCCGGACGTGCGCACCTTCTCGGACGTCTCGCTGATCAAGGGAACCTAAGCGCCGAAGTGATCCGCCAGAACAGCGATAAGATCATGGAGACGGTCGATCGGATGGCAAAAATCATTAGTGGACTCCGGAGCTTTTCACGAAATGGCGAGCACGATCCCTTCCGACCGGTAACGCTTGAGAAAGTCGTCAGCTCCACGATGGATTTTTGTTCGGAGCGATTCCGAAATCAGCAAATCGAGTTTCGCATCGGTACGGTGCCCGATCTGGACCTCGTCTGTCGTGAAGTCCAGATCGTTCAGGTTCTGCTGAACCTCCTGAACAACGCGTTCGATGCAGTGATGGCCTCGAACGGCGACCGGTGGATCGCCCTCAACGTCTCGGTCCTCCCGACTCACGTCGAATTCAGCGTCACCGATAGCGGGACGGGAATTTCTGAGAATGTCGTGGCGAATATGATGACTCCATTTTTCACCACGAAGTCGGTCGGGCATGGAACCGGACTCGGCCTCAGCATCTCCAGCGGCATCGCTGAGGAGCATGCGGGCTCGCTTCGGTACGACCGTGACTCGAAGAACACCCGCTTCGTCTTCTCGGTTTCACGGACGCTTCAGTCGTAAGCCGGTTCGAGCCCGGATAGGTCCGGCTCT
>JBBQMV010000255.1:0-4282 GCA_038329315.1 Bdellovibrionia bacterium
CCCGCCCGCGCCCTCACCCGTGACTCGGTCCCCATCTGGCTCGACACCAGGTTCCATCCGACCGCGTCGCCGACCGGGAGGAAAGAATTCGGATCGCGCGAAGTTTTTCCGCCGGCATTTCCGACTCCGACGTGCGCGACGAACATTCCCTGGAGTTCACAGCTCGCAGAAACGCGCTTCACCTTCGAAATCGTGCCTTCGGCGGCGACGTTCCAGGTTCCGTATCGCGCGATGACCGGAGCGGCGTCCACTCCCGGCGTGACATTCACGTCTACGACATCGATCTTTTGGCCATTGGCAACATCGCGACTGCCCGTGGTTTGATCGCTCCAAGCCGTCGGGCTACCACTTGAAGCGACTCCACTATAGGTATAATTGGCGCCGCCCACTTTATGCCATCCATTCTGGACGTGGCTGCCGACGCCGTTTCCGGAGGTGTCGAAATAAGTCCCGATGACCTTCGCGGTGACGGAGAACTCTTTCCGATTCCACTGCTTGAAGACCGAGAGGTAGTCACGCTCCAGAGCTTGCTGCTGATACTCGTGAGGCCCGGTGGCATCGATGACTTTCACGTTATCGATATAAACTGTTCGGGTAACTCCATCGGCACCGGTGATTTTCGTCGGGAGGCCGGTTTCGTACTGGGTCGCCCTCGCCTGTATCATTCCGGAGTAGCCCGACCAATCTACCTTGGGCTCGATAGAAATGAGTTCAGTTCCGAATTCTACCCCGACGGCGTCACCCGTTTTTCCGAGCTTACCGTCTTTGCCGAAGACCTTCACCGCATTCACCTGCAGCATGAAAGTCTTCCCTTTGTCGTACATAAAGTCGCTGCTCGCACGCGGCTTGAGGCGGCCCGGATAATTATCGTTCTGCGTAGTCACTCCAACCGAAAGCGAACCCGGAAGTCCGGCGCTGAACAGACTTTCGACCTGGGCACGGGTCGGCCGATTCGGGGGAGCCAGTGCTGGTGACGCGCTCGGAGACGGGCTCGGCGAGGCATCGGTCGGGGTATTGGGTTCATCTTCCGGAGGCGAAAACTCGCAGGAATAAACCCCGACTTCGGATTCATCACTCGCCGGCGCCGCGGCCGTCGAAGTCGCCGAACAGATTCCCGCACCCGGATCCAGGGTTGATAGAATTCCGGCCTGACTATTCACGAATCCGAGGATGTTCGAGTTGATGAGCTGGTCGGTGCGAGACTCGAGATCGTCGCTCCCATGCGCGTACGCCGTGCTCGTGAGCGCACACACTAGAATTAAATTAGAAATTCGACGAGGCACGCCCACTCATTTCCCCTCCCTTTATTTTAGAGAAGAACGAGTAAATCGACCAACTATTCCCTATTCGTATAACGTCAGTCGCCTGACGAAAGACTAGGGTAGAAATGACGCGAACAGATGCGCGTCTTCACGGCGAGAGGCTTTTAGTTCTGACCGACTTTGGCGCGAACACGGCGTGGGGAGAGCGTCTTAGCGCTCGCCTTCTTCACGGCCGCGCGGGTCGTCGCCGGGCGAGCCCGGTGCTTCATAAGGGGGAGGTTCTCATGGTAGCGACCCTGTACGTCCGCGAGGTGCTTCACATCTTGGTCGAAGGAAAGGTCGGCGTGGCGCATCGACCGGATTTCCGAAACGTCTTGGGTCGGCGCCATGCTGCCAGAAGTGCTGCCGGTGCTTGGAAGATTCGCGAACGCGCCAAAGGTGGCGGCACTCAGCACTCCGACGATAAACCAGTTGCGGGACATCGATTTCTTTTTCATAGAATAGCTCCGCCGCCCTATGAGCATCAGATATGCCAGATCTTGCGAAATCGGCCTTCCGGAGAGACCTTTGGTTTCGGAGGGTTACCCGCGAACCCGAGCGACGCGGGAACCGAATACTGTCCAAACTCTGATCACCCGTCGCGGGGCGTGACACTTTCTGGCGCCTTTTCTGCCATTTTTCGGAGCCCGACTGAAAGTTCGACGCCGAGGCCTGGAAAATCGAAGTCGTTTCAAGGATGTGTCTAGGGCGTCGAATTGCATTCTTAGAGCGAGAATGTCGCCGAATCTGTTCAGGCGAAATAACAGCGTTAGTCGCCCGATTTAAGGGGGGGCGACACTCGGATAGTGGGTCAAAGTTAGCCAAACTATTTCCGCGCCATGCGGCGCAGATCAGACCAAAGGGGAGGCCCGACTAATTCGGGCCTCCCCTTCTCTTTTTCGCCCCCCGTGCATAGACTCGTTCCCTCACCATGGATGCACCCTCAACCGGGATTAAGACCGGAATCGCGAAACGCCCCATCCGCCTGACCGGGGTTCGCCAAAACAATTTAAAGAGCGTGAACGTCGAGTTCCCAGCGCGGCAGATCTCCGTGGTGACCGGGCTTTCCGGTTCCGGAAAGAGCTCGCTCGTTTTCGATACGCTCTACGCCGAAGGCCAACGGCGATACGTCGAATCACTCTCGACCTATACCCGCCAGTTCCTCGAGAAAATGCCGAAACCAGAGGTCGATCGGGTCGAGAACATTCCGCCCGCCATCGCGCTCGAGCAGAAAAATCACGTTGTCAATTCGCGCTCGACCGTAGGAACCCAAACCGAAATCGTGGATTACCTGCGCGTGCTTTTCGCGAAAGTCGGTCGCACCTACTGCGTCGACTGCGGACACGAAGTGAAACGGCTCGATTCGGGCGTGATCCTCGAGTGGGCTCGGGAATGGCTGCCGGGTCGGAAGGCACTTATTCTCGCGCCGTTCGTGCTGCCCGAAGCGCCGAGCGCCGAAGGAAAGAAGTCGAAGAAGGGCACAAAGAAGCCGGCAAAGAAAACGGTCGCGAAGGGAAAAGCCGCGGCGGGCTTTAAGCCAGCGACCCTCCTCCAAATTATCCGCGAACAGGGCTTCTCCCGGATTTTCGCCGGTGGCGGTGGCAAAGCCGGAGAAATGCACGCGATCGAAGATCTCACCGCGCCGGGCTTTGACCTCGAAACCCTTTTCGCAAAGGAACTCTACATCGTCGTCGATCGACTTAAGGTTTCTAAGGCGGATCTCGCGGTCGATGCCGAAGACGGCGGCTCCTCCCGCGCGCGCGTACTCGACGCGATCGACCAGTCCCTCGCCATCGGACGAAACCGCGTCGCTTTCGTCGATCTCGACGAGGCGAAGGCCTGGAAACTTTTCGACGTTCGTTTCGCCTGCGTAAACTGCGGCCGCGAACACCGTTCACCGGAACCGAACCTTTTTTCGTTTAACTCCCCGATCGGCGCCTGCCCCGCCTGCTCCGGATTCGGCCACAATCTCGAACTCGACGAAAACATCATCGTTCCCGATCCGACGAAGACGATTAAGGGCGGCGCCTTCGATCCGTTTACGAAACCTTCTTTTTCGGAATGGCAAAAGGATCTCTTCCGCTTCGCCGAACGCCAAGGCATCGCGATTACGAAGCGCTATTCGGAACTCACTCCGGCCCAGCGCACACTCCTTTGGGACGGATCGCCCGACGATAAATCCTTCCTCGGGGTTCGTGGATGCTTCGCGGATCTCGCGCGCTATAAGTATAAACTCCACATCCGGGTTTTTATTCGGCGTTACCAAACCCAGTCCCTCTGCCAGACCTGCTTCGGGGCTCGGCTCGCGCCCGATGCGCTCGCGGTGAAACTCGACAGCAAATCCCTCGGAAAAAAGAACATCGCCGAGATTCTCGATCTTCCGATCGAAGAAGCGCTCGTATGGTCCCAGGGGATGGTTCTTTCTCCACGCGAATTAAAAATCGCACGGGATGTTCGCGACCAAATCGAACGTCGCTTCTCGTTTCTCGACGAAGTCGGCGTCGGGTACCTGACTCTTTCCCGCCTCGCGAAGTCTCTCTCAGGCGGTGAGTTCCAGCGGATCGCGCTCGCGACCCAACTCGGAAACGGCCTCTGCGGAACACTCTACATTCTCGACGAACCCTCGATCGGACTTCACCCTTCGGATACCGCGCGACTGATCCGCGTACTGAAACGGCTTCGCGATCAGGGGAATACGGTAGTCGTCGTCGAGCACGATCTCGAAGTAATGAAGGCCGCCGACTGGATCGTCGAACTCGGACCGCTCGCGGGCCGGAACGGCGGGACACTGGTCGCCCAAGGTACGGCCGCGCAGATCGCGAAAAATTCGGAGAGCGTCACCGGTAAGTACCTGACTGGCGAAAAAACGATCGAACGCATCCGTTCGCTCCGTCCCGATCCGAAACGCTGGTTAAAGTTCACCGGGTGCCGAGAAAATAATCTCCAAGAAATCGACGTCGATATTCCCCTCGATCGCCTCG
>JBBQMV010000256.1:0-4280 GCA_038329315.1 Bdellovibrionia bacterium
CGTGATGGGCCCGGACCTGATGATCCAATTTCGGAAGCAAGCCGAGCGTTTTGGTACTCGCATCCTCACGGGCCGCGTGACGAAGGTCGACGCTTCGAAGCGCCCATTCGTTCTTCATCTCGACAACGGAAAGACCGTAAAGACATCGACGCTCATCATTTCGACGGGAGCCTCCGCGAAGTGGCTCGGCATCGACTCCGAAAAAAAATATTACGGTAAAGGCGTCTCGGCCTGCGCGACGTGCGACGGCTTCTTCTTCCGGAACCAGGATATCGCCGTAGTCGGTGGTGGAGACACGGCCATGGAGGAGGCGAACTTCCTCACCCGTTTCGCGAAGTCCGTGACCGTCATCGTTCGCCGCGATTCTTTGCGCGCTTCGAAAATCATGCAAGAACGCGCGGAAAAAAATCCGAAGATCAAGTTCCTCTGGGAATCAACGGTCGAGGAAATTCAAGGCGCGACCGCCGTGGAGAGCTTGAAAATCAAGAATCTCAAGACTGGCGCGAGTTCCGAAATGAAAGTGACCGGACTTTTCATTGCGATCGGGCACGAACCCAATACGAAGCCTTTCCGTGACCTACTGAAGAGCGACGAGAATGGTTATCTGATCGTTCAGCCGGGCACGACGAAAACGAACATCCCGGGCATTTTCGCCGCCGGCGACGTCGCCGATCATGTTTATCGCCAAGCCGTGACCGCGGCCGGTACCGGCTGTATGGCCGCGATCGACGCCGAACGCTTTCTTGAAGCCGAAGGGCACTAAAAATGACCAACGAAACTCCGGATCTTTCCCATCTCCCCGAGCAAGTCCGCGTTCGCTACGAGAAGATGCTCCGGATCCAGGCTCGGAATGAAAATCCATATAAGAACGGATTTACTCCGCGCGACCTCGCGGCCGACTTGCACCGTACTTACGACGAGAAGACGAAGGAAGAACTCGAGCCGCAGAAAATCGGCGCGACCATCGCTGGCCGCGTAATCGCGATCCGCGACTTCGGCAAGGCCGCGTTCCTTCGGGTGCGCGACCGCACGGGTTTGATCCAAGCTTTTATCTCGAAGAACGACCTCAGCGAAGCCGACTACTCGGTCTATAAAAGCGATCTCGACGTCGGCGATTTCGTCTACGTCGAAGGCCCAATCTTTAAGACGAAGACGAACGAGCTTTCCGTTCACGCGTCGAAGCTCGTTCTCCTCACAAAATCGCTCCAGCCGCTTCCGGAAAAATTTCACGGCATTACGGACATCGAAAAGCGTTACCGCCAACGCTACGTCGATCTCATCGTGACCGAAGAAGCGCGCGAAACGTTCAAAAAGCGCGCGATCATCGTCGACGAGATTCGCCAGTTCTTCAAAGATCACGATTTTATGGAAGTCGAGACGCCGATGCTTCACCCGATAGCGGGCGGCGCGGCGGCTCGTCCGTTTATTACCCACCACAATACGCTCGATACGGATCTTTACCTTCGGATCGCGCCGGAGCTTTACCTCAAGCGCCTCGTGGTCGGCGGTTTCGAGCGCGTCTTCGAAATTAACCGGAACTTCCGGAACGAAGGCGTTTCCGTGAAGCACAATCCGGAATTCACGATGCTCGAATTCTACATGAGCTACGCGACTTACGAAGATCTGATGGATCTCACCGAAAAACTTTTCACCCGCATCGCGATGAAGACGCACGGGAAGACGAAAATCACTTATCAAGGCACGGAGCTCGACTTCGGCGCGAAGTGGGAGCGCATCTCGGTCGAAGACTCGATCATGAAGCATTCGGGTTTTATGGAAGCGTTTAAGGATAAGGCGAAGCTCCGCGACCGCGTCGCGCTTCTCGAATACGGGAAGTCGAAGAAGATCCACATGGATCCAAAGGACTCGACCGGCGGCCTCATCATGCGAATCTTCGATGAAGAAGTCGAAGCGAAGCTGATGCAACCGACGTTCATCACCGCCTATCCGACCGACGTTTCTCCACTTTCGCGGCTGAACGAAAAAGATCCATTCATCGTCGATCGTTTCGAATTCTTCATCTGCGGACGCGAGTACGGAAACGCGTTCAGCGAGTTGAACGATCCGATCGATCAGCGGAAACGATTCCAGGCTCAAGTCGACGCGAAAACGGCCGGTAATATTGAGGCGACCGATCACGACGAAGATTACTGCGTGGCGCTCGAGTACGGAATGCCGCCGACCGCCGGCCAAGGGATCGGCATCGACCGCGTGGCGATGCTCTTTACGGACTCAGCTTCGATCCGTGATGTGATCCTCTTCCCGGCGATGCGAAAACACGTCGAAGGGGAAGCCCCGCACGAGACCCCGAAGGTCTAGATGGCGAGACGCCCGAACCCGGTATCGATCCTCGCGAAGGGCTTTCTCCTCTCGAAATCGTCGGACGGGTTTCTTTCCCTGATCGCGTGGGTTTCGATCGTCGGCGTCGCGCTCGGAGTCTTTGCCCTGACGGTCGTGACTTCGGTGGTGAACGGGTTCGAAGGTGAGCTTGCAGACGCCGTCAGTGGATTGAACGGTGATGTCGTCCTTTACTCGATGGCCGACCCCGTTGCCGATCCGGCGGTGATCGAGAAGAAAATCATGCGGGCGATTCCGCAGGCGAAGGCGATTTCGGCTTCGTTGATTACGGAGCTCATGGCCGCGGGTCCGAAGGGCACCGGCGGCGTGGTGCTAGAAGGAATCGATCCGGCCGCGGTCGGGAATGCGACGACATTACCGAAAAGAATCGTTCGCGGGCACCTCCCAGCCAAGGACGGTGAAATCGTACTCGCACGCGTCTTAGCGGAGAAAATCGGAGCGGACGTCGGTAGCGTCATCCGACTCGTGATTCCTCAAGTCTCGTCCGCCGGTTCGGAAGGGAATTCCCGGGGTATGGGCGTTCCAAAGATCCTCGAGGCGACCGTCTCCGGGATCGCGAGCCTCGGACTTTACGATTACGACTCGAAATACGCGTTCGCGAAAATCGGTTGGGCGCAGTCGATTTTTCATCTCGAAAATCGTGCGAGCACGTTCAAGATCAAGCTTCCGCGCGGGGACGATTCCCGTGCCGCCTCGGATCGCCTCTCCGAATCGTTCGGGTATCCGTTTCGGTCGAAAGACTGGACCCAGCTGAATAAGAACCTTCTTTACGCAATCAAACTCGAGAAGATCGTCATCTCGATCATTCTATTGGTCATCGTGATCGTCGCTGCATTTAACGTGGTGTCGACCCTGATGATGATGATCCATGACAAGTCGAAGGAGATTGCGATCCTGAAGGCGATGGGCTTGAAGCCGTCCCAAGGATTTCAGATCTTTGCCGTCATCGGCCTCGGGATCGGCCTCGTCGGAACGGCTGCCGGAATGGGTCTAGGCCTCGTTCTGAATTTTTTAATCGACGAGACGAAGCTCATTAAACTTCCGGCCGAAATTTACTATATCGATCACCTTCCGGTGACGATGAACTGGAAAGAGATTGCCCTGATTGGGGGGATCGCCGTCGGAATCATGCTGCTCGCGACTTTTTATCCCGCCTTTCGGGTCTCTACCCAATCTCCGATGAAAGGGATACGCTACGACTAATGCTGATTCGTGCGGAAGGTCTGACTAAAACCTATCGTAAGGGCGCGACCGAAATTCCGGTCTTGCGCGGGGTCGATCTCGAAATCCAACCGGGCGAGATGATCGCGATTACCGGCGCGAGCGGAGTGGGGAAGAGTACGCTTCTTCACGCGCTCGGCACCCTCGAGCGCCCCGATTCGGGAAAAATCATCTACGGGCCGACGAACCAGAACATTCTTCAGTTCTCAGAGAAGGGGCTTTCCGAGTTTCGGAACCGAGTCCTCGGGTTCGTTTTCCAATTTCACTACCTTCTTCCCGAGTTCGACGCCCTCGAGAACGTGATGATGCCAGCCCTCATCGGCGGCGACGATCGGGCGGAGTCCGCCCAGAATGCGAAAGAGCTTTTGGAGTTCGTCGGCCTCGGCCATCGGCTGAATCATCGGCCGTCGGAGTTGTCGGGCGGCGAGCAGCAGCGCGTCGCAATCGCGCGTTCGGTGATTCTGAAGCCGAAAATCCTTCTCGCGGATGAGCTCACGGGAAATTTGGATTCGAAGAATTCTCAAAACGTGATCGATCTGCTCACGACTTTAAATCAAGCGACAGGCATTGCAGTTTTGATCGTAACGCATGACGCCTCGATCGCGACCAGGATGCACCGCGTTCTCACGATGCGTGACGGCCAATTCATCTGATTTTATCAGCGTTTATTCCAGTCGGGCGGGGTGGGTTAAGGTTGACTG
>JBBQMV010000257.1:0-4271 GCA_038329315.1 Bdellovibrionia bacterium
CTGGACGCCGTTCTCCGGGGGGGCGGATTCCGGCTTTGATGGGTCTTGCGCCGCGCGTTCCGGAGCAGTAAGACCAGGTATTCTTTTTTTCCGGTCCGCATTTAATAAAGGAGCCATTCATGGCTAACTCGACTTCCCCGACCTCCCCTAAGAAAACGACGATCGCTCCCGCAAAAGGGAAGCTCGCCATCCTGACGCCCGGAATGGGCGCCGTCGCTACGACTCTTTACGCCGGCGTGATCGCGATCAACAAAGGCCTCGCGCAGCCTATCGGATCCCACACTCAGATGGGCAAGATCCGTCTCGGCAAGCGCACTGAAAATCGTTACGCCACCGTGAAGGATTTCGTTCCGGTCGCGAAGCTCACCGACATCGTGTTCGGCGGCTGGGATATTTTCGAAGACAACGCTTACGAAGCCGCCTCGAAGGCGAAGGTTCTTGAAAAAGAACTCCTCGAACAGTGCAAAGAAGAACTCCAGAAGATCAAGCCGATGAAGGCCGTCTTCGATAAGGAATTCATCAAGCGCATCGACGGTAAGAACGTCAAGACCGGGAAGACGAAGATGGATCTCGCGGAACAGCTCCGCACGGACATCCGCGACTTTCTGAAGAACAACGGCTGTGACCGCGCCGTCATGGTTTGGTGCGCTTCCACCGAAGTGTACACGCCGCCGACCGCTGTCCAAGCGACACTGAAGTCCTTCGAAGAGGGCCTCCGGAATAACGATCCGTCGATTTCGCCTTCGCAAATCTACGTGTACGCGGCTCTGAAAGAACGCGTGCCTTACGCGAACGGTTCCCCGAACATTTCGGTCGAAATGCCAGCACTCCAAGAACTCGCGAACGAAATGGCCACGCCGATCGCCGGCTCCGATTTCAAAACGGGTCAGACGCTCATCAAAACCGTGCTTGCTCCAGGTCTCCGGAATCGCCAGCTCGGCGTCGCCGGGTGGTACTCGACGAACATCCTCGGGAATCGCGACGGCGAAGTGCTCGAGGATCCAGGTTCCTTCAAGGCTAAGGAAGTTTCGAAGTCCGGCGTTCTCGATGACATCTTCTCGAAAGAGCTCTATCCAGAACTCTATTCGAACATCTCCCACGTCGTGCGGATCAATTACTACCCACCTCGCGGCGACAACAAAGAAGGTTGGGATAACATCGACATCTTCGGATGGCTCGGTTACCCGATGCAGATCAAGGTGAACTTCCTCTGCCGAGATTCCATTCTCGCCGCGCCGGTCGCTCTCGACCTCGCGCTCTATATGGACCTTGCGGGCCGTGCCGGAATGCGTGGAATCCAAGAGTGGCTCTCGTTCTACCTCAAGGCTCCGATCACGAAGCCAGGTCTCCGCCCAGAACACGATCTCTCCGTGCAGCTGCTGAAGCTTGAAAACACGCTTCGGTTCCTCTCGGGAGAAGAGCTTATCAATCACCTCGGCCTCACTTATTACGGTGTGGACGAAGGCGATAACGCTTAATCGGATCCTCAGTTACGAATGAATGGGGCGCGGCTTTAAGGCCTGCGCCCCATTTATTTTTTAGGCCCCAAGAGACGGAAATTGACGCTTCGCGCATCTAGGGAGTGGTCGTTTTTTGCCGGCGATTTTTTCATCTCAACGCGTTATAGTCAGGGAATGAGCGAAATTAGAGATCTGCTTCTCTCATCCTCCTACAATTTGAAATCGACGCTCTTCTTGCTGGGAGCAGTGGTCGTTTTGACGGTCGCGTACGCCGTCCGCCTTCTGTTCAAAGGACGCGCTCAGTTTTCACGTGTCGATAAGCAAGGCGGCAGCGCGCTCCTCTCGAAGGGCGTGATGGAGATGGCTTACTGGTCACTCCAACCGGCCGCGCGTGCACTCGTCGCGTTCGGCGTAACGCCCAACATGATTTCCTGGGCGTCGCTCGTCTTCGGCTTACTCGCCGGGATTTGTCTCGCGTTCGGACACTTTGGATTCGGTGGCGCTTGCGCGCTCATATCCGGTTTAATGGATTCGCTCGACGGAATGGTCGCTCGTCTGACGGGGACTTCGAGTGATGCCGGAGAAGTGCTCGACGCTACCGTCGATCGCTATGCGGAAGGTTTCTTCATTTCCGGTTTGGTCATTTATTACCGGGATATTCCGGTACTTCAGGTCCTGGCCCTCCTCGCGCTGATGGGCTCGTTCATGGTGAGTTATTCGTCGGCGAAGGCCGAAGCACTCCAGGTCGATCCGCCGAAAGGCTCGATGCGCCGGCCAGAACGCGCACTCTATCTGACCCTCGGCGCGATTCTTTCGCCGATCACGATCTCCGAATTCGAATATGTTCGCGACTACCCGATTGCGATCGGGTTTCCGATGGTGATCGCGCTCGGACTCATCGCCGTGCTTGCGAACGCTTCCGCGATCGAGCGAATGGCCGCCATCGCGAAGGAAATGCGCCTTCGTGAGTGCCAAGCCGCCGTTCGTAAAGCCGCGCTCTTGGCCGCTCAAGCGGAGGCTGCGCATACCGGCGAAAACGCCGAGCCCGATCCGGTCCGGACTCGGTAAGGCCATTTCAATGGTCCCTTTCTGGAAATCCCTCGGGCGGGCCCAGGTAGCGGCGGTTGCCGCGACGGGGGTCGACTTCGGGGCCCTCTTCTTCGCTACCGAGCGCCTTCACGTCTGGTACGTCTACTCGACTGGCCTCGGGGCGCTTCTCGGGGCGGCCACGAACTTCGTTTTAAACCGCTTCTGGAGCTTCGAGGCGACTCACGTAACCTGGGGTCCACAGGCCATTCGATACGCTCTGGTGTCCGCGGGAAGCCTTGGTTTAAACATGCTTGGTGTTTACGCAATCACCGACGGGATCGGCCTAAAATACGGGGTTTCGAAGGTGATCACGGCGATCTTGGTGGGTCTCCTTTTTAACTTCCCACTGCACCGCCGTTATGTTTTTAAGTAGTTCCTTATATGTTGCGCACCGAACAGCCGCTCGACCAACGCGCGGTTCTAAAGACGGCCATCCCTGGCCCTAAAAGTCGTGAACTTCGCGCCCGCGAAGACCAGCATCTTGCGCCCGGTCTTCAAGGCTTCGCGCTGATGGCGGGCATCGTGGTCGATCATGCCCGCGGCTCCACGGTGACCGACGTCGACGGAAATACGTTCCTCGATATCATCGGCGGCATCGGCGTGAACGGTCTTGGACATTCGCATCCGCGTTTCGTTCGCGCCGTGAAAGCGCAAGTCGAGCAAGCCTCCGTCGGATCATTCACGAGCGTTCCGCGCGTCGAGCTCCTCGAGCGTCTCGCGAAGAATCGTCCTTCGGAAAAAGTTCATCGCACCCAGCTCTATTCCTCGGGCGCGGAAGCGGTCGAGTCGGCGCTTCGCCTGGCAAAGAACGCGACCGGACGGAACGAATTCGTTTCATTCTGGGGCGCCTTTCACGGGAAGACGATGGGCGCCCTATCGCTCATGGGTTCGGATTTTAAGGACACCTTCGGACCGTTCGTTCCTGGCTCACACTCGGCGCCGTATCCGCATCCGTATCGGCTGCCGGCCGGTATGACCGCGGATACTTACGCGATCGCTTGCGTGGAAGACCTTCGCGCGCGCTTAAAGCGCGACGGTGCGGCTTCGAATATCGCCGCGATCATCATCGAACCGATGCAGGGCACGGCGGGGAATATTATTCCTTCCGATCTCTTCTTGCCCGCAGTGCGGAGTCTCGCGACCGAGATCGGCGCACTCCTGATTGTCGATGAAATGATCACCGGATTCGGCCGGACCGGAAAATACTGGGGTATGTCCCACACCGGTGTCGAAGCCGACATCGTCACGCTTGGAAAACAGTTCGGCGGTGGGTTCCCCATCTCCGCGATTCTCTCGACCGACGCGATTACGAGCGCTAAGCCGTGGTCGAATCCTTCCGGATCGTCCTCGTCGTACGGCGGAAATCCACTCGGCGCGGCGGCCGCGAACGAGTCGCTTAAGATTATCGAAGAAGAAGGCCTCGTGGAAAATTCCCGCGTAGTCGGCGCCTACATGCTGAAGAAACTCCAGCCGCTCGTGGAAAGATACTCGTTCGTCGGTGAAGCCCGTGGACGCGGATTATTCCTGGCGATCGAACTCGTGAAAGATAAGAAAACGAAAGAGCCGATGGCGAAGGCCGCGACGAACCGGGTTTTCGGCGAATGTTTGAAGCGCGGGCTCCTCACGATGGCGTACGCGCCATCGTTTCGAATCCAACCTTCGATGACGATCGATGAATCGACCGTCGACCACGTGGTCGCGATTCTCGACGAATCGTTTACT